>JAGCIP010000164.1 GCA_017648525.1 Clostridia bacterium | reverse complement strand
ATCTTTGATTTTCTATGGAGATTTAGATATTACAACTATTAAAGATAAACCTAAATCAAGAATAGAAATTCAAACGAATATCGTTCCATCTTATAAATATAACGATATGTTAGGGTTTATTAAGCGAGAAATAGAAAACGGAAAACAAGCGTATTTTGTTTGCCCTAAGATTGATGGCGATGAAGAAGGCTCTGTTATGAGCGCAACCGAACTTTATCAAAAATTATGTGAAAGTATGATAGGGGTTCGCATAGGGCTTTTGCACGGCAAAATGAAAGAGAAAGAAAAAACTGCCGTTATGCAAGATTTTAAGGACAAAAAAATTGATTTTCTCGTGTCGACAACCGTTATTGAAGTAGGGGTAGACGTGCCTAACGCTACGGTTATGGTTATTTATAATGCGGAAAGGTTTGGGCTTTCGCAGTTACATCAATTAAGGGGACGAGTTGGACGTTCAAACCTTAAAAGTTACTGTTTTTTAACAACTTCTGCCACCGACGGGCAAACGTTAGAGCGCTTAACTGTTTTAAAAGATAATACAGACGGATTTAAAATATCAGAGTTTGACTATAAATTGCGTGGCTCGGGCGATTTTATGGGCGATAGACAAAGCGGAAAGTTTATGAACGACTTAGGAGCGCTTAATTATAGTACAGAATCAATTTTTCTAGCAAAAAAGATAAGCGACGAGGCGTTTGATAGTTCGTTAAATATTGATGTTATACGTGCCGTTGCTATAAAGAAATACGAAAAGTTGAAAGATATAGCATTGAATTAAAATCAAAAAACCACCGTGCATAAACGGTGGTTTTACTATTTATAAAGGTATAACTATTTAATTTTTCTATATATTGACCAAAAAATTACAAGAATTTGCAAAGGTATTCCTATTAAGAACAACATCCACAAGGTTACAGGTGGTGCGGACAGTAAGAATAAAAGTGATAAATAAAGTGAAAGTATAGTTGACCAAACCAAAAAAGAAGTAACTACGCAAGCAATAATTTTTTTATTCCAAACAGAAGTCAAAACAAGTAGTACAATCATGGTGATAGGAATAGCGTAAATCAACGCCATCCAAGTATGTACTATGCTTGGAATAATAATGTTAATACAAGCAAAACAAGTGATGGCAACTAACCAAACCAAACCCGTTGAGCAAAGTGAAATATAAAATCTGCGCTTTCCTTTGTTTGGTTGTGGCATTTTTTTAACGGCGGGTGGGGCAACTAATGAGTCGATAGTCACACCGTAAAAATCCGCAAGTTGTTTTATCACGTAAATATCAGGAAAAGACTCTCCACGCTCCCACTTGGAAATCGCCTTGTCCGAATAATTCAACTTTTCAGCAAGTTCGGCTTGTGTAAATCCTAATGATTTTCTTAAATTTGTAAGATTTTGTGCTAAATTTTCTTTGATATCCATAAGTACATTTTAACACAAAAACTTGAGGAAATCAAGTAAATTATGTCGAAATTCAACATTTTCTACTTTTAGTAGAGTGTTGAAAATCAACTCTACACCATTAAAACAATAAGTAGATTTTATATCGGTAGAAGTAGGTTGTAATTTTTTGATAGATGCGATAAAATAAAGGTGAAAACGAGGAGGCGAACTATGAAAATCGTAATATCAGCAGAATCAACTATAGACCTTACACCAGATTTATTAAATGAATATGGAATTAAAACGGTTGCTTTTAATTTGCAATTAGGTGATAACTCTTACTTAGACGGCGAAGTAACAACAGATGAAATAATTAAATTTGCAAACGATACAGGTGTTTTACCAAAAACCGGAGCGATAAACGAATATCGTTATAACGAGCATTTTGAAAACTTATTAAAAGAATACGACGCAGTTATACATTTTAGTTTGTCATCAGAATTAAGTATGGCGTACTCTAACGCAGAAAGAGCGTCTAAAAACTTTAAGAACGTATTTGTTGTTGACACTCGTTCGTTATCGACGGGCATTGCGCTTTTAGCAATCTATGCAAAAAATTTAGTTGACAGCGGAAAATCGGCTAAGGAAATTTATGAAAGTTGCTTATCTCGTGTGCATAACGTGCAAGCAAGTTTTGAACTTAAAAGATTAGACTTTTTATATAAAGGTGGAAGATGTAGCAGTTTAACGTATTTTGGCGCTAACTTATTAAAAATTAGACCACAAATTATTGTTAAAGATGGTAAAATGATTTCTGGTAAAAAATATAGGGGCAATTTTTCACACGTCGTAAAAAATTATTGTCAAGACGTTTTAGATGAATTTGACAATCCAGATTTATCGTTGGCTTTCGTTACCTATACAACTGCTGAGCCTGAGATTGTTGAAACTGCGAAGAATGCGCTAATCGATAGGGGATTTAAGAAAGTTTTAGTTACTCGTGCGGGTGGGACTATAACTAGTCATTGCGGTGAAGATTGTCTTGGCATTTTGTATATAAACGACGGCAAAAACGACTAATAAAATTAAAAAGCATATATGATTTTGGTGAAAGTCTGGCGAAATTTTCGTCGGGCTTTTATTTTCTAAATCCTAAAATTCTAATGGGCACAATCGATTGATATAAATAGGTTGAAAGCGGACGGTTAATAGCGTCAAAAGTATGAGAACAAACAAAAACGTCATTAGGAGTAACACGGCTAACAATAACGGCGTGGTATAACTCAATATTGTTTCTTACCATAAAAATGACGTCGCCGTCTTTAATTTTAGAGAGTTCTTTTCTTTCGCCAAAAACACCTGTGCCGTCGTTATTGACTAAAAAATTGTACAAAAACGGCACTCCGCTCCACGCTGGAGCTCTGCTGTTTAGTGTTTTGTAATACCAACCTGTAGTTTTAGTGTAATTCATTATACCTGAACCAGCAAAAAGACATTGCGAAACAAAGTTTGTGCAATCTCCACCAAGGTTGTCAAAGTTGTAAAATTCAGGGTTTCGTGCTTTTGCCCACTTAAGAGCGTAATCAACGGCAGACTGCCGATCATATTCGTAAACGTTCATATTTTAAAATATTCATATTTACGACACAAAGTTACAAATGGGTAATGGTAGTATTATTCGTTAAAATATTCAAAAAACAGGGCGAAAAGTTAAATAATTTATGAATATTTAGTTATAATACCATAATTACTTGACAAGGTGGAAAGATAGTTTTATAATTCACCTATAATAATGTTAAAAAAGAAACTGATAAATTCAGTAAAAGGAGAAACAAAATGAAAAAGTTTTTAACAATTTTAACTACTGCTTTGTTAAGCATAGTATGCGTTTTCAGCGCTGTAGGTTGTAACAATTCTAACGCGGAAACTCTTTACGTTTACACGAACGCAGGTTTTGCACCTTATGAATACGTTGACAAAGATGGTGCTGTTAAGGGTGTAGACATTGAAATTATGCAAGAAATTGCAGAAGTTCTTGGCTACAAAATTGTAATCAACGATATTGAATTTGACCAAATTCTTGAAGAAGTTGGCAAAAACACTATGGCTGTTGGTGCTGCAGGTATGACAAAGAACGACGAACGTGATAAGATTGCGCTCGCATCAATTTCTTATGCAACTTCAGTTCAATACGTTATTACCTTAAAAGACGCATTAGACGATAAACTTGTAGGTGGCAAACTTCCTATTAGTGCTTTAGCAGACCTTGATAAAAAAGCAATCGGTGTTCAAGAAGGAACTACTGGTAACTGGCTTATTGAAGATGCTGTTAACGGTGTTGAAGGTGATAACGGTGCACATGTAGAAGGAGAACTTGAAGGAAAGGGCAACAGCGTTATTACTTATACTAACGCAATCGTAGCAAGTGGCGATATCGGTAAATCACTCGGCGCAGTAGTTATCGACAAACTTCCTGCAGAATCTATCGTTGCAAGCAACAACGCTCTTGAATGTTATGAAATTGACGCAGAACCCGAATCTTACGTTTTGTATTTCAATCTTGGTGCAACTGCGCTTGTAGAAGAAGTAAACAAAGTATTAAAATCAATGATTGACAACGGCGTTATCAACTACTATACTCTCAAACATAGTGGTGGTATCGTAGGTTAATTTTACGGTAAGAAAATGAGTTTAAGAGAACAATTAAATTATATTTTTGAAATCCGAGGCCTTCTTTTTGAAGGTCTCGGTATTTCCTTAATCATAGCGTTTGTTGCACTTATAATAGGTTTTTTAATAGGTGTTATTTTAGCTATGATTAAAATTGCACCCAAAACGAATATTTTAATAAAGCTTTTGGATAAATTTGCAGACCTTTATATCGCTGTGATTAGGGGAACGCCTATGCTTGTACAACTTTTGATTATGTACGGTGTTATTCTTGTATCATTTAAGTCATACGATACGAACTTGGTTGTTCCTATCGTTTCGTTTGGCATAAACAGCGGTGCTTATATGGCGGAAATAATTAGAAGTGGTATAAGTTCAATTGATAAAGGTCAAATGGAAGCGGGCAGAAGTTTAGGTTTAACTTGGAAAACTACAATGTTTTCTATAATTATACCCCAAGCGATAAAAGTCGTTATACCTACTATTTTTAACGAAATAATTATTTTAGTAAAAGAAACTTCGGTTGTTTGCTATATCGCTTTAAGAGTGGGTGGAAAACAAGTTAGAGACTTACTTGGCGTTGCTGAAAAACTTGGTTTAGCAGAGCCAGGGTGTTATATGGCGCTTATTTTTAGCGTTGCGATTATGTATTTAATCGTGGTGCTAATACTTACTTTCGTGCAAAAATTAATTGAAAGGAGGTTGAGCGTAAATGACAGAAAATAACGTTGTAGCGGAAAAGTCTATAGTTAAAGTTTCTAACCTTTATAAAAGCTTTGGTAAAGTTAAAGTGTTAAACGGTGTAACGTGCGATATTAAAAAGGGTGAGAAAGTAGTTATTCTTGGTCCGTCGGGTAGTGGTAAATCTACTATGCTTAGGTGTATGAACCTACTTGAAACTCCTACTTATGGTGAAATTTGGTTTCAAGGCAAGCTTTTAACTCCCGTTGACCCCTATTTGCACTTTGACGTGATTAGAGAATCTTTAACCTATAAACATTTAATGATTAAGGCCAACAAAGAGTTTCCGTCGGTAAGTCCAGAAGAATTAGACTTAAAAGTAATAGAAGACATAAAGAAAAACGATTTATTGACTAAAAGAGAAGGAAAGTCTTATAAAAAGGCGATAAAAACCCTTTATAAAGATAACTTTATGGACGTAAACGTTACTCGCCAAAAAATGGGAATGGTTTTCCAACATTTTAATTTATTTAATAATTTAACCGTAATGGATAACCTTACTCTTGCGCCTATTAAACTTAAGTTAAAGACAAAAGAAGAAGCGGAAAAGAAGGCAATTGAACTTCTTAAACGCATCGGGCTTGAAGACAAGGCTCACGTTTATCCGTCAACACTTTCGGGTGGGCAAAAGCAAAGAATAGCAATCATTCGTGCGCTTGCTATGGAGCCTGACGTAATGCTATTTGACGAGCCGACTTCTGCATTAGACCCAGAAATGGTTGGGGAAGTTTTGGAACTTATGAAAGACCTTGCCAACGAAGGTATGACTATGGTTGTTGTAACTCACGAAATGGGTTTTGCCAAAGAAGTTGCGTCAAGGGTGTTATTTATGGACGAAGGTATCATAAAAGAAGAAAACGAACCAAAAGAATTCTTTTCAAACCCCAAAGACAAAAGGTTGGTTGAATTTTTATCAAAAGTTTTGTATTAGTAAAATAAAAAAATATTGCGTCGATATGGCGCAATATTTTTAAGTTGGAGCATATATGTATAAAGATTATTTTGGAAAAGATTATTCAAAACTATTAAATAAGAAGTTGTATCTTTTCGATATGGACGGCACGATTTATCTCGAAAATAATTTGTTTGACGGGGTAAAGGAATTGCTTTCTCAAATAGAAAATCAAGGCGGAAAGTACGTTTTTATAACTAATAATTCGTCAAAGTCCGTGTTTGATTACGTTAATAAATTAGCAAATTTAGGGCTTGAAGTTACAAAAGAAAATTTCTTTACGTCAACTCAAGCAACCGTTGAATTGTTAAAGAAAAAATATGCGAATAAACTGGTTTACGCACAAGGCACTCGTTCCTTTATTAAAGAACTCATTGATAACGACATAAACGTTACAATCCATTACGATAATACGGCGAGTGTAATTTTAGTTGGGTTTGACCCTGAACTTACGGGCGAAAAGTTAAGAACAACCTGTAAAATGTTGACCGAACTTAACGTTCCGTATTACGCAACAAATCCCGACTGGGTATGTCCTGTGGATTTTGGTTATATTCCAGACTGTGGGTCAATGTGTTTCGGTATTGAAAAGGCAACGGGCAAAATGCCTGAATTTATAGGCAAACCCCAACCCACAATGATAAATATCGTTATGGAAAAATTCGGCTATAAAAAGGAAGACGTCGTGGTGCTTGGCGATAGGCTTTATACTGATATTGCATCTGGTGTCAATGCAGGCGTAGATACAGTTATGGTTTTGAGTGGTGAAGCGACTATGAACGACTATAATCAAAGTGACGTTAAACCCACGTTTGTGTTAAATTCTGTTAAGGAGTTAGTTAAAAAATAAGTATTATGCATAAATTTAAAAAACAAGACGCTTGGTCGCTTATAAGAAGATATTTATTTATGATAGTTGGGTGTTTTTCTTATTCGTTAAGTTTAAGAGCGTTTTTAATACCAAACGAAATAGTTGGTGGTGGGGCAAGTGGCGCTGCGTCGCTCGTGGAATTGTTAACTAACGGGCTAATTCCTGCGGGGTTAATGATTGTTGCAATAAACGTTCCTCTTTTAATTTTTGGATTTAGACTTATGGGTTTACAGTTTATTATCAACTGTTTTATTACTACCGTTACTCTTGGTGGCACTACCGAACTTTTAACGTTGTTTGGCGATACTTTAGTTTTTTGTGACGATAAAATTCTTGCTGGTTTATACGGCGGTATTTTGCAAGGTATAGGTATAGGATTATTCATTAAATACGAAATGTCTAGTGGCGGTACTGAACTTTTAGGAAGACTTACCTATCACGTTGTTCCTTACGGTAGCATAGCAACGCACGTTGCTATATTCGACGGAGCGGTTGTTCTTTTAGGTGCAATAATGTTGCAAAATCCCGCAAACGTTTTATATGCGTTGATACTTATATTTGTTAGTGCAAAACTTAGCGATATGGTTGTTTACGGCTTTACAAAAGCAAAAATGTGCTACGTTATAACCGAAAAAGCGGAAGAAATTTCAGATTTTCTAATTTCACACAGTCCACGTGGCGTTACGCTTATTCAAGGCGAGGGGATGTATTCAAAAACACCGAAAGGAGTTTTGTTCACTTGTGTTAAAAATAACCAAGTAGTTGGTCTTAAGAATATGATTAAACAACTTGATGAAAACGCTTTTGTTATCGTTTGTGATGCTAACGAAGTTTACGGAAAAGGATTTAAGAGAATATAAAAAATTAACCGCCTCGCAAAAATTTGCGGGGCGGTTTTATAATATAAATTAGATTAGTTAGCTGAATTTAACCGAGACGCTAAACTTGTGTTCTTCGCCCGATTTTATCGGGTTCTTTTTATATTCGTCAAATCTGGTCGTTGCAGGTTCAATACCTATAACGTAATCACCTTCAAACAAGTTTTTCCATTCAACGAGTAAGGGGAGTGCTTTCATATCGAACTCCATCACGCACTCGATATCAAGACTTGGGTTTTTCATTATAACTACGCCGTCTTTTAAGTAGTGATAATAAAGTTTTTCACTTTCTTTCGGCCTAGCGTCGGTAATAACCTTGCAATCTTCAATATTAGTGGTTTTGTTAGCGGGGAAAGAAGAAACCGCGTCAAAATCCAAAATAAAGTCTTTATCAAGGAAAGGATACCCAAAGTTAACGTGATAAAGAAGAACGTAATCGCTATCGGTAAATCCACAATTTATAACCGTGTCGTTAAAGGAAATGCCGTTGGAAGTAACAACGTATTTTCTATGCAATTTTAGGTTAATGCCTTTAAGTGCGGTAGTATAAACGTCCCCACTAACAATAACTTTATCGTTATCGGTAATTGCATTAACGTTTTCCGCTTTTCTAGCGTGCAGAGAGCCGTGTATAGGGCGGGTTTTATCGCATGCGCTTACGTTATCTAACCCGCAAGTGTATAAAAATCCACCTTCAAATTGTTCACCGAAAATGCCAACGTTGTTATTTAAGCCGTTCTTTGATAAAAAGGAAACGTTTACGCCCTTATATTTTACCCAAGCAATATCTAACGCATTGTCTGCGTTAAAGGCAACTTCTAAAACGCCGTTGTTAACTAGAATAATTCTTTTTCCACAAGCAACGCCGTTTTTAACTTCCATATCATAAACGGAAATTACCTGCTTGATATTTCCTACTTTCTTAAGAGTATTAATATCCATATTATTCGCCTATAACCATAATTTGAACGCTTCTTTTTCTACCACGGGTCTTATCCCAGTCGATAAAGTAAATGAAACCAAATTCACCAAGGTCAATTTCGCCGTCGTCAATAACAGCGGTAACGTTTCTGCCGATAATAGAAGAAATTAAATGTGCTTCGGTATTGTGGCAACCCCTAGCGTCTTCACCGTGTTCTTCGGCAAATTTAAGAGCCTTGGGACCGGGGTGTAGGTAAATGCCTTCTCTTGTATAAGACGGGCAAATTTTTTCAAATACGTCAACCAAATCTTGTTGGAGAGTTTCTCTACCTGTCATAGACATATCAAATGCACATTCTTGGGTAATAACCGAGCAAGTGGTGTGGTGTGAATAAACTACAACGATACCGTTTTTAATGCCAGAGTTTTTAACTGTTTCTTTAACTTGTGCGGTTACGTTGTGAAAGGTAACTTCTTTGTGATTAGATTCAACTGAAATTTTATTCTTAAATAGCATAATTTTTCTCCTAAATTTAATTAAATTATTTTTTTGCTAAATCGTCTTTTGCTTGTTTAGTAGCCTTAATCATTTCTTCCATAACGGCAATGGGGTCGTCTGCATTGCAGATACCAGATGCTGCACCCGCACCTTCCGAGCCAGCCATAATAAAGTCGTAAACTTGTTTGCCGTTGGTAATACCAGCCGCTTGTTCAACGTAAATGTCGGGGTTTATAGCCTTGATTGCGTCAATAGTTTGTTTAACGAAGCCCATATCGCTAACTTGACCACCGTTTCCACCGATAAGTTCAGAAGGTTCTGGGTTAATAATATCGGGGTTAAGGTGAGCGAGTGCTTGCGCCTCAGCAGTAGTGTCCGCGCAAGCGAAAACTATAAAGTCCATTTCCCTTGCACGCTTAATGGTTTCTTTCATTTGGGGAAGTGACATAGGCTTTTCACAGTGGTTGATAACAACGCCGTGTGCGCCCGCAGCCTTTAAACTTTCGGGTAAAACAGCCGCCATACCACGACCGGGGTAAAGAGTGTCCATATAAGGAGCGATAATTATAAGGTTTTTAGTGTTTTCCGCAACACGTCTAATATCAGCGTATGGGGTGGTCATAAGAACGTCAACGTCATACTTTTCAGCCATTTTATCCGCAGCCATTGCAAGTTTTAATACGTCGTCGCCATAAATGTAGTTTTTAGTACCGATTTCAAAAAATGGAGTTCTAATTTTTCTCATTGTGCTAACCTCTTGTTTTTTTATTTAATGATATTATTTTTATAGCCTTTTTGTCAATCGTATTACTTAACCACTAAAAATATTGAGCGATTTTCTTGACAAATTGAGCGGTTTGTGTTAATATGAATTTATAAAAACAAGGAAAAGCTTTATGAAAAAAACAATAGCAACTGAAAACGTAATAATTAAGGAAATGCAACTCAACGGTTTTGTTACCCTAAAAAGCGCAATGCAAAAGCTCGGCGTGTCTGAGGCGACTGCGAGAAGATTGTTCGCTCGCTTAGAAGAAAAGGGATATGGTATAAGGTCACATGGTAAAATTAGTTTGCCTGATAGTTCATACAGTTTTTATAGATATGAAACAAGTGAAGAACTTTACGTTAAAGAAAAAAAGCGTATCGCACGTGAAGCGGTAAAGTGCATAAACGACGGAGATACTATTTTTTTGGATTCAGGTACAACTGTTTGTTTATTTAGTATGGCGCTTAACGAAGCCATAAAACAAAAGCAATTTAAGAACGTTAAAGTCTTTACTAATTCGTATATGATTATAAATATACTAAACGACTCGTCCGAAGTTAATTTAATAGGCGGGACGTATAGACCGAACAGAAAGGATTTTTGCGGGTATATGACCGAAAAGGCAATAAAGGACTGTCACTTTGATAAATGTATATTAGGTACGGACGGATATAGTGCGAGTGCAGGTTTTTCAACTACCGACTTTGAATCTGCAAGGATTTGTGAAACGGCTATTGCAAACTCTGACAACTGCATAATTTTGATGGACTCTCATAAATATAATAAGGCAGCATTAGTTAGTTTTTCAAAAGGGGATAACGTGTCTTTGGTTATTACCGACGATAATATATCAGATAGCGCTGTTAAAACGATTTTACGCAACGGAATTAACGTTAGAATTTGTGAAAAATGATTGAAACGCTCAAATAATTAGTTGACAGTTTTGGAAAATATTTGATATAATAAAAAAAATTAGAAAAAAGGTAGGTAAATTAAAATGTTTGGTTTTGAACTTACAGATTTCGACAAAAAAGTTTACGAAGAAGAGTTAAACGAATTTTTGCCTAAAAACATAGTGGACGTGCACACTCACGTATATACGCTCGATTGTAAAAAACCTAGAAAACCGGGTGCGCCCATTTATTGGCCGGGTCGTGTCGCTTTAGACAATTCAATCGAAGATATAACTCAAACCTACAAAGATTTATTCCCAAATCAAAAGGTTATACCGGTTATTTTCGGCAGTCCTAGTGCTTATCTAGATAAGTCAAACGCCTATTGTAGTGAGAAATCTAAAGAATACGGATATCCCGCATTGTTCTTATCGCACTATAACGATTCTGCGGAATTTTTGGAAGAGCAAGTAATAAAGGGTGGTTTCCAAGGCTTAAAACCATATCTTAACAACTGTAAAGACGGCGTTTTAGGAAAGAACGCTGAAATTTACGAATTTTTAAATCCCGAACACTTAAAGGTAGCAGATAAATATGGTTGGAAAGTTATTTTACACATTTCAAGAACCGATAGATTAAAAGACCCGAAAAACATTGCAACCCTTATGGATATTGAACAAAAATATCCCAACGTAAAACTTATCGTTGCGCATATCGGCAGAGCGTATGCCCCCGAAGATTTAGGTGATGCTTTTGAAACGTTAAAGCATACAAAGAATATGATGTTCGATTTCTGTGCAAATACTTTACCGCTTGCAACAGAACAATGCATTAACGCAGTAGGAACGAAGAGACTTTTATTTGGTTCTGACTTGCCGATATCAAAAATGAGAATGTACCGTATTAGTGAAGACGGATACTATATCAACGTAGTACCCCGTGGACTTTACGGCGACGTTTCAAATGCAGAACATATGAGAGAAACCGACGAACCTAACGTAACTAACTTTATGTACGAAATTATTCGTGGCTTTAAAAAGACTGCTGAAAAACTTTCATTATCAAAAGAAGACGTTGCAGACGTTATGTGCAATAACGCTGTAAACCTTTTCAATATTAAATTTTAAGGAGAACTATTATGGCTAAAATTAAAATTGGTTTTTTACCACTTTACATCAAGTTGTATGACGACGGCGGAACAAACAGAATACATATGCAAGCATTTTACGATAGAATGGCGTCAATTTTAACTAATCAAGGCTTTGACGTTATCAAAACAGATTTTTGTAGAATTAAAGAAGAATTTAAGACTGCCGTTAAAAATTTTGAAGAACAAGGGGCTCAAGCTATCGTTACCTTACACGCTGCATACTCTCCGTCTTTAGAAAGTATAGATGCTCTTGCTGGAACTGATTTGCCTATAATCGTTCTTGATTCAACTGAAGCGTATTCGTTGAGTTCTTATGAAACCCCAGGAGCAATCAGCAACAACCACGGTATCCACGGGGTAATGGATATGTGTAACCTATTAAAGCAACGTGGCAAACTTTACGCTATTGCGGCAGGACACACTTCTAACAGCAACGTTGTTAAAAAGACGTGCGATTATATTAGGGCGGCGGTTGCTGCAAAATCTCTTAAAGGCAGTAAAGTCGGTGCGTTTGGGTCTTCTTTCGACGGTATGGGCGACTTCCTTATTAGCAAAGAAGATGCAAAGGAAACTTTTGGCATTGAAATCGTTTCTTTAAGCGATAAGCAAATGAAAGATTTGTGCGACAAGGTTACCGATAAAGAAATTGCTGACGAAAAGGCTATATATGAAAAAGAATTTGTTGGTGCTGATTTAGAACTTGACGAATATTACAAGGCGGGAATTAGGGCGTGTCTTGGTGTTAGAAAGGGTGTTGAAGAATACGGTTTAAGCGCATTTTCAGTTAACTTCCTTGATATGAGCGCAGATAACCTTGGCACTATGCCGTTTATCGAATGCTCAAAAGCAATGGCAAGAGGAATTGGTTACGCAGGTGAAGGCGACGTTTTGACTGCATCTTTCGTTGGTGCGTTGCTTAAAGGATTTAAGGATACGTCTTTTATCGAAATCTTCTGTCCTGACTGGAAAAAAGATAAATTACTTATAAGCCACATGGGTGAAATGAACTATGGCGTTGCAACAGGCAAACCTTCTTTTGCTATTGAAAAGTTTAATTACGCACCCGTTGGTAAAGCAAACAAGGCTTATGCTGGATTTAAAAAGGGTCAAGCAGTATTCGGCAACCTTTATAAAGATTCTGACGGAAAATATAAATTATTATTATCAGACATTGAAATGCTTGATGATGAACCTGGTTATGATAACAAGATTCGTGGTTGGTTTAAGGCAAATTGCCATATTGACGAATTCTTGGAGAAATTAAGCGAATACGGCGCAATTCACCATAGTTTCATGGTTTACGACGTTGACGTTAAAGCACTTAAATATTTTGGTCAATTATTAGGTTTGGAAGTATTCGTTATATGATAAAAGGATATCTAGGCGTTGATTTAGGAACTACGGGAACAAAAGCCATTTTATTTGACGAAAACGACAACGTTTTAGGCAAAGGCTATCAATCTTATAAATTGATAACTCCCGCAGAAAAGTTTTTTGAACAAAACGCAGAAGACTGGTACAATGCGGTGGTAAATTCCGTAAAAGATGCTGTAAAAGATTTTGACGGCGAAATTTTAGGAATGTCTTTTTCTGCACAAGGCGGTAGTTTCTTACTTGCCGACCTTGATGAAAACGGCAATTTGATACCGCTTACTAACGCACTTACTTGGCTTGATAATCGTGCGGGGGTAGAGGCGCAAGAAAACGCTGATAAATTTACTGAAATTACAGGCGGTAAACTTTCAGCAGGCTCTGCTATAAGTAGACTTTTCTGGTTAAAAAAGAATATGCCTATCGAGTTTTCTAAAACCAAACTTGTGTTATCAACTTCCGATTACGTTTACTATATGTTGACTAAAAAAGCGGTAATTGATTATACTAGCGCTGCAATGATGGCGGTTTACGACGGGGAGAAAAACGACTGGGACGATAAACTAATTGAGTTTGTTGGCATGAGCCGTTCTCAATTCCCAAAAGTTATAGGCGCAGGCGAACTTATAGGTCAAGCAAGTCAAGAATTTTTATCTGCAACAGGTATTAAGGGTAACTTAAACGTGTATTGCGGTGTTCATGACCAGTTTGCTGCAAGTTTAGGCTCTAATTATTTTGGAGATGACGATATAATTGTTTCTACGGGTACTACTTGGGTAGTATTTGCTAAAAACGCACAAAAAGTTGCAGGTAAATTTGCTTGTCGTCGTCATCCCGACGGTGGATATGGTTACTTTGTCTCTGCAGTAAGTTCAGGCACGGTTTTAGAGTGGGAAAAGAACTTCTTTGGCACGGATTACGACGCAATAAATAGTGAAGTTGTTAAACGTGATTTTGATGAAGATTTAATGGTTTACCCCTTTATTTCTGGTAACGGTGCATACCGTGGTAAGAATGAATTAAAATTTAGCGTTCATAACTTAACCTATAATCACGATAAATTCGATATGCTTAAAGCGACGATGGAAGGCGTTGCGTTTGAAATAAATCAAATAGTTAACACTTTCGCAGATGCAGGGTTTAACGTGGGCAAAATAATTGTAACAGGCGGTGCAACTAGAAGTGAAGCGTGGATGAATATTTTATCAACCGTGCTAAATAGAAAGTTGTATTTGTCAGAGCAAACTGACGGGTGCTGTTTTGGTGCTTATTCGGTGGCAAAAAAGGGTATTGAAGATAAATACGTTAGGTTTAATTTTAGCGGAAAAACTGTTGAGCCGAACACGGAACTTGCGGAAAAATATTTGAAAAAGTTTGAAAAATACAACCAAATATTAGTTAAATAAAAACACGTAAAGATGCGTTCTTAAAAATAAAGAACGCATTTTTTATTATAAATATGCTTGATATTATTTTTAGTAAGCTATATAATATAGTTAATGTGAAAAACAAAAGGATAGAATTATGTTTAAGGTATTGATTGCGGAAGATGATAAAGAGTTAAGGCAACTTTTCGCCCACGTTTTAATTCAAAAAGGATTTAGTGTTAAAGGGGTTTCTAACGGCGTTGAAGCATTAGAAGAAATGGATAAAGAGAAGTTTGACGTTATAATTTCCGATATTATGATGCCGGAAATGGACGGCTATACCTTTGTTCGCACGTTGCGAGATGCTGGGGATAAAACGCCTATTCTTATGATAACGGCAAAAGATGCTTTTAACGATATGTATATGGGTTTTCACTCGGGTAGTGATGATTATATGGTTAAACCAATCAATATTAATGAAATGGTGTTGCGTGTAGGTGCACTACTTCGTAGGGCGCAAATGATAAGCGAGCGTAAACAAACGATAGGCAACACCGAACTTATTTACGATTCGCTTACGGTTATTACTAATGAAGAAAAAGTTGTTTTACCCCAGAAAGAGTTCCAACTTTTGTATAAATTGACTGCTTATCCTGGTCAAATATTTACAAAACAACAAATTATGGATGATATTTGGGGGTATGAAAGCGAGAGTGACCAACATACTGTTGAAGTGCACGTTGGTAAATTAAGAGAACGTTTCCGTGATAATCCCGACTTTAAAATCGTTACCATACGTGGTGTTGGGTATAAGGTAATTAAACTATGAAAAACGAAAATAAAGCAAAATTTAGCATGGGCTTTTGGTTTTCAGTCGTGGTATTGATTGAAAACGTTGTAGCGATAGGTATGTCGACAGTTGTGGTTACCGTACTCAACGAAATATTTGGGGAATGGGTTGATATTTCTCCCGCAGTTTTAGTCTTTTTGTTTAGTATTACGATAGGTATTGTATTAACTTTTTTTATAAATAAACTGTATCTAGCCCCAACAATGAAACTCAACGAGAGTATGAGTAAAGTTGCGAAAGGCGATTTTACCGTTCGTTTAGAAGACAAGATGATGGTAAAAGAAACTGCTAATATGTACAATAACTTTAACCTTATGGTAGAAGAACTTGGCTCGTTAGAAACTATACAATCAGATTTTGTGTCTAACGTTTCCCACGAGTTTAAAACGCCTATAAATGCTATTGAGGGTTATTCAATGCTACTTCAAGGCTGTAAAGACGTAAATAAAGAACAGTTGGAATACGTAGAGAAAATATTATTTAACACGAAAAGGTTGTCTACGTTAGTGGGGAATATATTGCTACTAGCAAAGTTGGATAATAAAAATTTGCAATCTAAACGTGCTAAATTTAGGTTAGATGAGCAAATACGCCAATGCATTTTGGCGCAAGAAATACAATGGGTTGAAAAAGAAATTGAATTAGACGTTGAAATGGAAGACGTTGAATTTTGTGGCACTAGCGAGTTGTTGCAATACGTATGGTCTAATTTGTTGAACAATGCAATTAAGTTTAGCCCGCAAAAAGGCGTTATATCAATGCGCTTAGGGATTGATAACGGGCGTATTGTTTTTACCATAAAAGATAATGGTGCAGGAATACAAGAAAAAGATATTGCTCACGTTTTTGATAAGTTTTATCAAAGTGATTCAACGCGCAAGATGGAAGGTAGTGGTTTAGGGCTTGCTTTGGCAAAACGAATAGTAGAAGTAAACGACGGCGAAATATTTGTTCAAAATAATCAAGATAAAGGTTGCACCTTTACCGTGAAACTTCCTGTTATTTAATTGTTAAAACCAGCAGTAAGCAGGTAAAAGGCTCGTTAAAGGGCGTATTAGATAAAAGTTTTTATTTTTAAAATATGAAAGCACACTACAATTACTTTTAGTAAAATGTAGTGTGCTTTTTTGTTAAAAAATCAAGTAATTAACTTATATTTAATTCCAGCAGGGAAAGTTGAGTTGTTTATTGTTGGGAATTAAACCGTGCGTGTTATTAGTTGTGGCTAGGCGTGGAACAATCTTGCAAATTCTTAGATTTGTTTCGTCTTTCATAAAGAGTTATTGCTAATATTAAAGCACAAATTCCCGCAACTAATTTTCCTATTATAACTGGTAACACGTAACTAGAATCAAACGCCATAGTGAACGCTAAATGTCCGCCGAAAGTAAATGCGGCAGAAACGGCGAAAGCAGAGTTTAGAACAGTACCTTTTTTATCCATTTCGTTCATAGCTCCAAAAGTAGTTGCGTTAGTCACTAAATTAGAAACAAGTGATAGTGAACTAATAGAGTTTATACTAAGTTTCTCTCCAAGTTTGTTCATGGGCTTATTCAAAATTTTACCAACGACAAACATTAAGGGGAAAGTTCCCGATAAGGTTATACAAGCATTAACGCAAATTAAAGCGGCATTTTCTAGCGTGTCGAACAAATCAACAACAGGTATTTTGGTTAAAAAAGTAAATATCCCAATTCCGAGACCTATGCTTATTAAGACCTGCATAAACACGCCGAATATCTTAAATATTTTAATTGCTATATTAGATGCGAAAAGTAAGCATAGCGAAATTATGATTGCAAAAATGAAAAGTGGTAACAAATCTACGATAATTTCTAAAAAACTCAGTCCACAAATAAGTCCAGCGACAATCGAGCCTATGGGAATTGTTACTATTCCGCACAAAAATCCGAATAGCATATCTGCGTGTTTTTCTTTTTTAACAATTCCCAAAGAAAAGGGGATAGTGAAAGAAATTATGCATCCCATCATTGAAGATACAACGTATGAATTAAATTTGCCAACGCTTAAATTTTTCATAATGTTAAGAGATAGCGAAGTTCCACCCATATCGTTTGCGAAAAGCGAAGATGTAATAATTGACGGGTCTATTTGAAAAACGTTATAAAACCACTCAAAAAATGGAGAAAACCAAACCCCGAGCGCAGGTGTTAAAATAAGCATACCTATCATTGAGAGGGCCATAGGGGCAAACAATTCAAATCCTCTTACAAATTCTCTTCCTAGACCGAATTTATTACCAAAAACTCTATCAACAGCGCCAAGCAGAGAAAAGGTTACTATTAAAATTGTTAAAACGCTCATAGGTAAATCTCCTCAAATTTATTGTTAATAAGTTGACACTGTGATTTAAATCCAACTTCTTTTAGTAAAAGTTTTGTATCGTTAAAATAACAATCTAAGAAGTCTTTGTTATGACAATCTGAGGTTATTATAGGCTTAAACCCTTGAATTAAAAACTCCTTTAGAAGTTCTTTTGAGGGGTATGGTGAAGTCCTGTATCCTCGTGAGATTGCACCTGTATTTACTTCAAAAATATCTATTTTGCCTTTTAATGCCGAGATTGCACTCTTTGCATAATTCAAATATTGTTTGCTTTCCGTATCTAAAAACTTTTTTAACTCATTGTTCTTTGTTAAAATATCAAAATGACCGAGTATATCAAAATTTTTAATCGTTGGCAATTTTGCAACGGTTTCATAATAGCATTTAGCAAAAGCCAAAGAATCACCATCAAAATGTGCGTCAATGTAATTAAGTGTTGATTCTAAATTATTATCAAAACCCTGAATGCCGTTTTTTGTTTTGAGATAGTGTACAGAGCCTATTGTATATTCATACCCATCTTCAAATCCATCGGAATAAAAATCATATTCAATTCCTAAATAGATATCAATAACGCCTTTATATTTTTCTTTTAATCTATTGATTTCAACTTTATAACTTTCAATTCTATCTAATGGGATTACAACGGTTTTAGAGTGTGGGACGTAAGAATGAATTGAAAATCCAATAGAATTAAACTCTTTTTTTAACCCTGCTAATATTATTTCTTCTGGGGTATCTTTGCCATCACAATAGATTGTATGTGTATGTAAATTTTGTTTGTAATTCATATTAAATATTCTTCGCCTTGCAAATGCTTTCTATTGCCCTTAGAATAACAGCGGGGAAGCCCTCTCCAACTTGCTTAAGGTTGGCAAAGAATTGTGCTTGTGCCGTTCCTCGCCCGTGCACGTCTGAAATTCCTTTAATAATATATAGGGGAACGGAGTTAGAAGTGCAAACTTGTGCAATTGCGCCACCTTCCATATCGCCAAGGCTACAATTTACTTGATTATTTATTAAATCCACGTCAACGTCAGAGCAAATAAATCTATCTGCACTAGCAAGAGAAGATTTTTCTAAAAATTCTAGTCCGTTTACCGACGGTGTAAAATGAACTCTATCGTAGTCTTGTATATAACCTAAAGGAACGTTGTCCAACTTGCTTAAATCAAAATCAAATTGACAGCATTTATCAATAGCGTAATAGTGCAGTATTTCAACGCTGTTATTCATACCACCGCAAGTGCCGAAATTAAGAATAAAATCGGGTGAAAACTTATCAATTAACAACTGTGTAGAAAGTGCGGAGTTTACTTTGCCTATACCGCTTATTATAATAACTGCGTCACGACCGAGAATTTTACAGGTGTAAGCAGTTTTATCTGCGATAGCAATTTTATTAAGATTTTCTACTTTTTGAAGTAGTGCGTTAATTTCAGCGGGGAGAGCAACTACAATTCCAATCATAATGTCACCTGTAAATATTAATGTTAATATTATAACATATAAGAAAAAAACTGTCAAACTCATAAAATATTATGAAAAAGTTAACAATATTAAAAAAATTTTTTTAATAATATTTTGTAGGTTTTTTTGTTTTCATGATTTTATAAACTGGGCTAATAGTCTTTATATCAATACAAAAAACTAAAAATTACCCCCAAATTTTAAAATCGTGAAAATTAAAAAATGAGCATTTTTAGGCGTTCTTATTATTTTTTTAGTGTATTACTGGCTAAAACTTGCTTAAAAATTACTTGACAGTAATAAAATTTTACCCTAAAATATTAAAATGTGTAACAAATAGTTTAAATGTGTTTAGCAAGGGGGAATAATGAAATTTAAGCATGGAAAGAATCTTTCGATAAAAGACAAAAGAAGTGTTTTTATTGGAAAGGAAGTTGTTGTTGGGAACGATGTTACTATTTATGAGAATAATCGCATTGATGGTAAAACTGTAATTGAGGACGGTGTAACGATATTGCCAGGGTGTTATATTGTTGACACAAAAATTGGCAAAAACACTGTTGTAAATCATAGTCAAAGTGAAAAAGCCGAAATTGGTAAGGAGTGTTCAATAGGTCCATTTGCAAGACTTAGACCTAATGCAAAAATCAAAGATTTTGCCAAAATAGGAAATTTTGTGGAAATTAAAAACGCAACGATAGGTTGTGGAACAAAGGTGAGTCATTTAGCTTATGTTGGCGATGCTGATTTGGGTGACAACTGTAACATCGGTTGCGGAGCAATATTTGTTAATTATGACGGTGTTAATAAACACAGAACATCTGTAGGCAATAGTTGCTTTATAGGAAGCAATTGTAACATTATTGCGCCTGTAAGTATTGAAGATCAGTCATATATATGCGCTGGTACTACGGTTACTGAAAACATAAAATATGATGATTTTGTTATTGGGCGTGTGCGTCAAGAGGTGAAAGAAAATCGTGCGCACGAATATTTGAATAAGGAGAAGAAATAAGATGGGATTATTTTTTGGTACGGACGGATTAAGGGGAAGGGTAAACGAAGAGCTAACTTTTGATATTGCGTATAAGATAGGTAATGCTTTATCAATTTTAAAAGAAAAACCAACTATAATAGTTGGCTCTGATACAAGAATTTCCAACTCGTATTTAACACTAGGTGTCGCTAGTGGCGCTATGAGTGGTGGGGCAAGAGTGATTGATATAGGGGTTGTTCCTACAGCGGGCATTGCATATATAACGAAGAAAGTTGGCGCAGATTATGGTATAGTAATAAGTGCATCGCATAATAGTGGTGAATATAATGGGATTAAAGTTTTTAACGCCGAAGGGTATAAACTTGGGGATAAAGAAGAAGAGCGAATCGAAAGGTGTTTTATTAGAGAAAAGATAAATGATTGTGATAATATCGGTACTTACGAACAAGATTTTAATTTATCTAAACTATATAAAAAATACTTGATTAACGCTAGTGAATATAGTTTAAAAGGTAAAACTATAGTGCTTGACTGTGCTTATGGTGCATCACATAGAATTGCTCCGGAAGTTTTTAGAAAACTAGGTGCAAACGTTATAGCGGCAAACGCTACTAACGACGGGAAGAAGATAAACCAAAATTGTGGGGCGTTGTATCCTGAAAACTTGATAAGAAGAGTTTTTAGGTATAAAGCGGATATGGGTTTTGCTTTTGATGGTGACTCTGATAGGCTTATTGCTGTTGATGAAAAAGGCGGAATAATTGATGGTGACATGATTATTTACGGCTTGGCAAAATACTTTAAAAAGAGCGGAAAACTTGCTCATGATACGGTTGTTGGTACTAGTCATACAAATATGGCGATAGAAGAAGATCTAAAAAATGAAGGCATTGACTTAATAAGGACGGATATTGGTGATAAATACGTTCTTGCCAAGTTATTAGAAAAGGGGCTTTCTTTAGGTGGAGAACAAAGTGGTCACGTTATATTAAAAGATTTGGCAACTACTGGTGACGGAATTCTAACGGCAATTGTTGTTGCTAATATGATAATAGGTGAAAACACAACAATGTCAAATGCGTTGAGTATTGATTTGTATCCACAGGTAAATAAAAACGTGATAGTTAAAGATAAATTCCGTATAATGAATAGTGAGGAATTAAGTAGGGAAATTGCAAAGTATAACGCACAATTAAACGGCAAAGGAAGACTGATGATTCGTGCAAGTGGAACAGAGCCTAAAATTAGAGTAATGGTAGAGAGTAAAGATAAAGAAATCAACGAAAAAATTGCAAACGCAATCAGCAATCTAATTAAAAGAATTAATGAGGAAGTATAATTAGAAGCAATTACAACCGAAAATAAGAAACACCGCGAAAATTTCGCGGTGTTTCTTATTAAGACTATATTTAATAAAAGTTAGTTGAAATTATATTTACAAATTAAAATTATTGTGATATACTAAACTAATAGTGGATATTTATTATTAATTTTAGAAATCGTAATTAATTAAGTTTGATTGAATAATTAGAAAATATTAAAGGAAGCGATTATGAGCGAGAGGAATTTAACTTTACTTACAGACTTGTATCAACTAACAATGATGAACGGCTACTTAAAGTACGAAAAGAACGAAGAAATAGCCGTATTCGACGTGTTTTTCCGCCAAAACGATATGATTACCTATTCGCTTGCGTGCGGTTTAGAGCAAGTGGTTGACTATATCTTAAATTTGAATTTTGGCGAAGAAGAGATTAAATATTTGAATTCATTAGGCATCTTTAGCGCCGACTTTTTAGATTACTTAAAAAACTTCAAATTTACTGGCGACGTTTATGCTGTGCCAGAAGGAACGGTTGTATTCCCTGGAGAGCCTATACTCACGGTTAAAGCCCCGATTTTGCAAGCGCAACTAGTTGAAACGGCTATTTTGAACATAATGAATTTCCAAACGCTTATCGCAACAAAGTCGGCAAAGATATGTTATGCGGCTAAAAACGATTTGGTTATGGAATTTGGTTTGCGTAGGGCACAAGCACCAGACGCAGGTATTTACGGTGCTAGGGCAGCGGTTATTGGTGGTTGTGGTTCAACTTCTAACGTTTTAGCAGGTAAAATGTTTGATATACCCGTTGCGGGAACGCACGCACATAGTTGGGTTATGAATTTTAAGGATGAATATACTGCGTTTATGGAGTACGCTAAAGTTTATCCAGAAAACACTCTTTTATTAGTTGATACCTACGACACCCTTAAACAAGGCGTTCCAAACGCAATAAAAGTTTTTGATTATCTAAAAGAGAATGGTTATAAACCACGTGGTATTCGTCTTGACTCTGGTGACCTTGCATATTTATCTAAAAAAGCAAGGGCAATGCTCGATAAAGCGGGTTATCCCGATACTATAATTTGTGCGTCGGGAGATTTAGACGAATATTCTATTTCTTCGCTTAAAAACCAAGGTGCGCAAATCAATTCCTGGGGTGTTGGGACTAGGCTTATTACTAGTGCGGATATGCCAGCGCTAGGCGGGGTGTATAAACTTGCCGCAATAATTGATAAAGACGGAAGCGTTACGCCCAAAATAAAACTTTCTAATAACACCGCAAAAATAACCAACCCAGGGTTTAAGAATATTTATAGGGTTTACGATAAAGCGACAGGAAAGGCAGAGGCTGACGTTATTTGCTTGCGTGATGAAAAGGAAGTTGACGAGAGTAAGCCGTTAGTTTTAACACACCCAACTGAACGCTGGAAGAAAACGACTTACACTAATTATCAAGTGCGTACTTTACAAGAGCAAATAATAAAAGATGGAAAATTAGTTTATAATATGCCTACGCTTAAGGAAATTAAGGCGTATGCTAAGCGTGAACTTGAAAGTTTCTGGGATGAATATAAGCGTTTGGATAGACCACATCTTTACAAGGTGGATTTATCGGACGATTTATATGAATTAAAAAGAACTTTACTTGAAAAAATAAGGGGCGTTTAATAAACGTATATCGGTGATAGAATTTGGATATTAGAAAAAGAAAGTATAAGCAAGGCGAAGTTTTAGAAATTATAAACGCTTGCAAAACTGAATATGAAGAAAAGATTGCGTCGCTTAAAGATGAAATATTATCGTTAAACGATACGATTTCGCGGTTAAACGCACAACTTTTAAAGGAAAAAGAAAAGGAAGGTGCTATTTCTTCTGCCCTTTAAAGGTTGAGCAACTATCTTTAGAATTAAATCAAAAGGCGCAAGCGCAATACGAACTTGAAATAGAGAGAATTAAAAAGTTTAGTCTTGCTTGGAACGATTATTTTCACGCTTTAAGAGAAAGATATCCACATTATAAACCCGTTCAAGACGCATTAGGCGTTGTAGACGAATTAAACAATCAAGACGGTGAAGACGCAAAGGCGACTTTTGAAAAAATTGAAAGCCGAATAGTTAAGGAAAACGAGAAGTTTGACCCGAAACTTAAAATTTGTGATTACATAGCGGCTACGGGAGATAACGGCTTTAATTTAGACGAAGTTTTGAACCCCGGAGAACTTCAATTGGAGGAAATATGCAAGGAACTAGGGCTATTAGGTGGAGAAGATTAATAATTGAATTAATACCATTGACCGTTATCGTTTTGTCAATAGTAATAGATCAATGGTCTAAATACCTCTTTGCTAATATGTATATGCAAAATAACGGCAATACCGAAGTGATTAAAGACTTTTTCTATTTGACCTACACGATAAATACGGGTGCTGCTTTTAGTTTCTTGGCGGGTAAATCTTGGTCGCAGTTGTTTTTTAAGATTTTAACCTGTTTTGCACTCGTTGCGTTTGTCTTTTTTTACGTTTATGCGTATAAGAACAAATATAACTGGTTAAAGTACGCATTAGCGCTTGTAATCGGCGGAACAATAGGAAATTTTATCGATAGACTGCTAATGAACGGAGTTATTGACTTTTTAAGTTTTATTTTCTGGGGAAACCCCTTTGCTGTGTTTAACTTTGCGGACTCTTGCTTGACTGTTGGCGTAATAATGTTAATTATACATTTTTTATTTTTAGACGAAGGTGCGGTTTTTAGGAAAAAAGATGGAAAAGAAGAACTTTCAAATTGACAAAGAGAATTCCGTTCGTGTGGACGTTTTTCTTTCAGAGAAACTTGAATACACACGCTCTCGTGTTAAAAAATTGTGCGACGACGGGTGTGTTTTTGTTAACGGAAAGCAAGTAAAAGCAAACAAAGTGCTAAAAGATGGCGATATTATTGAAACAACCTTGCCAGAAGTTAAAAACCTTGATTTAGAGCCTGAAAATATACCACTTGACATCGTTTACCAAGATGAAGATTTGGCGGTTATAAACAAACCGCAAGGGCTTACCGTCCATGCCGGAAGTGGGACGAACGGCTCGACGCTAGTAAACGCATTACTTTACCACTTGGACAATTTATCGGGTATAAACGGAGTTATAAGACCAGGTATAGTTCATAGAATAGATAAAAATACTTCAGGACTATTAGTCGTTGCTAAAAACGATGTGTCGCATTTAGCCTTAGCAAAACAGCTTGAAGATAAAACTTGCCACAGGGTATATCTCGCTTTACTTGAAGGCGTAGTAAAACAAGATAAGGGTAGGATTGATACTTTTATCAATAGAAGTAATAAAGACCGCACGAAAATGGCGGTTACAGATTTTGGTAGACAAGCAATTACCGATTATAAGGTGATTAAACGTTATAAAGAACATACGCTTTGTGAATTTTCGCTTAAAACGGGCAGAACGCATCAAATACGTGTTCACGCCAAACATATAGGGCATCCTGTAGTCGGTGACAAAGAATACGGTTATAAGAATCAAAAATTCAAATTAGAAGGGCAGTTGTTGCACGCTTACAAATTAGAGTTTGTGCACCCAACAACAGGTGAAACTGTAAGTTTTACAGCACCGCTACCCGATTATTTTGAAAAAGTTATAAAATCATTAAAATAAAGGAGAATTATTATGAAAGGTGAAAAGAATGCATTAAATTTAATTTCGTTTGTAGCGCTTGTTATTATTTCATTTTTGCTATTAATAACGAGAATACTTCCTATGGTTGGGCTAAATATCGAGGGTTCGTTAGTTAACCTTTTGGAAACGGTTAAAAACGTTTTAGTACTTATTGTTATCGGTATCAACGCATACAGCT
>JAGCIP010000163.1 GCA_017648525.1 Clostridia bacterium | reverse complement strand
TTGATATCATTATGATATCATATTGAAACAATATTTGTCAAGAATAATATTGTAAAATTTGTAATTTAAATTCCCCTTAATTAGCCCTCTTATCAATACAAATAAAAAAAGACTATCGTTGATAGTCCTTTTTTATTGGCGGGCAAGTGGTGATTGCATTCTAAATTTTTCTCTTTAACCCACTACCAGTACCTGTCATTTTTGAAATGGTTTCTTGGTCTAATAATTCAAATTTTCTATCAAGTTCCCACCAATCATATGCAGTATCATTAGCAGTATCTATAGATTTTGATGCATCTTCGACTTCTATTTCTTCACAACATTGAGCAACCCAATAATATAGATATAGGAATTCTTTCCAATTTTTTGGGTACCCGTTGAATCCTTGAATGTTTTTTTCTTCACCATTAACGAACACAACGTCTATTTCCCAAGATTCGCCGTCCATAACAGGTTAATGATATTCATTATCCCAAGTGTGAATATTAAGATTATTTAATTTGTTTTCTAGTTTCTGAATTTTATCTCCAGTTAGTTGACACTCTAATTTTTTACCATTTTTTTTATAAGATACATAATAACTACAATCTTCGTTTTTACAAATGTAAATTGTTGCGCCTTGATTCATACATTCCCAAACGTGATTCTCAAATCGTAATTTTTTTATTTCCATAATAACCTCCTTAGTTATGGTTTTATTATAACATATAAATATGACAGTTTTAGTCATATTAAAAAATAATTAAATATTTTTAATAGGTAAAAAGAGGTTTTAAAATTCTTCATTTTATGATAATCCCAGCAACGCCTTTATAAAAAAAATAAAAGAGATTGTATCCGTTATTAGAATACAATCTCTTTTGGCGGAGAGGAGAGGATTTGGCGCCTGTGCGCCCATACCCGATAAACAGTGGGTGACCACTGTTTACCCTACGGGAAATTTGCAAGCAAATTTTCTCCTAATGCTTCTACGTTTCACTACGAAGGACTTCGTCCAAATCCCTCTACTATTTTTCAACACTAAAAAAGGATACCTCTATGGTATCCTTTTTTAGTGGCGGAGAAAGAGGGCTTCGAACCCTCGCTACGTGTATCACATACTACTCCCTTAGCAGGGGAGCCCCTTGAGCCTCTTGGGTATTTCTCCATACTACTCTATATGTTTTTTTGTTATAAAATTTTTACTTCTGCTCCACTGCTAAGTAGCAGGGGGGCGACGCGTTAAGCAAATTATCCTGTGGACGATTTGTAGCAAAAGCCCGCGAGTACCTTTGGTACGAGAGTGGACGCACTCTTGAGCCTCTTGGGTATTTCTCCATTGCTCTCTTATTGCTTAAATTTAAATAGCACTTTTTTAGTGCTATGTTATGTTATCACAATTTTTTGCTTTTGTCAAAGTTTTTTATATATTTTACAAGATTTATTTTTTAATTTACTCGCTTTTACTATTTTCTACTTCTTTAACCATAGTTCCAACTACTATTTTCCCTTGTGACGGTGCGTATTTGTCCGTGCGAATTTTTTTAACCGCAACTTGTTCTCCTTTTCTCATAACTATAATATACCCTTCGCTTTTATAACCTTCTTTTGCGTATTTAATCACTCTGCTTTCCCCTTCAAAAAGGTCGGGAAACTCTCCCCTTTCATCAAGTACGACTTGATATTCTGGCGGAGCAATTTTTTCAGTAATTTGGCTTTTTCTAACGTAAGTTTCCGTTAATTTTTCACCATATATTTTAACCACAAGTTTTTGCTCGTCTGCACTTGTTTTAATAATCAAAGGATTATGCGTATTATTCATAAACCTTAAATCTGCAGAATTAGAATTTACCATAGCGTCAAAAGACGGTGCTACGTAAGAAACGGGCAAACTATGCGGATGGTATTCTAGAACTTTCAATCCCGCTAGTAACACAGCGTTATAAAGCGTTGTAGAAACTTGACAAACGCCACCGCCTACCCCGTCTACAAATTCGCCCGCCACGATTATTTTGCTAGTCTTATAACCTTTTTTGGCCGTACGCTCGCCTACTGTTAAATTAAAAGAAAATTCCGCACCAACGTCTATAAAAGTATTATTAAGCGCCTTTGACGCAAGCATAATATTATGCTTTCTCTCGCTTGTAGACGAAGAATAATAAGTGCAAAATTCCGCCCTTAAAACCATCTCTTGTGGTCTTAAATCATAAAAAGGCATAGCGTTTACCTTTCTTACAACACCTAAATTAGCCGTGCATATGAGCACAAAAACAATTAAAACCGCTTGCGTTAAAACAATATTTTTCTTTAAACTCTTTAACATATCTTTAACATTAAGTATGCGCTTTATACCGCTAAAAATTTATAACACACGTATTTTTTTGCTTGAAATAACATATTAAATATGTTATACTGTATCAAGTCTATGTTAATAAAATTGAAAGTCTAAGCGGAATATATAGTTATGAGAAAATTTGACACTAAAGTTCAACACTTAAAATATCGTGTACTTAAAGAAGTTGCAAAATTTGCTTGGGAGGGCACGCTTACTGAAAACTTAATCAATATCCCTAAAATCATAGTGCCCGGCAAGTCCCCCACTATGCGCTGTTGCGTTTACAAGGAACAAGCAATAGTTGCAGAGCGTGTTAAACTTGCAATGGGCGGAACGCCTGAAAACAACAACGTAATAGAAGTTATAGACATTGCATGCGACGAGTGTCCTATGGGTGGCTATGAAGTTACGGGTGCTTGCAGGGGCTGTCTTGCACACCGTTGCGAAGACGTTTGTAAAAAGGGTGCCATAACCATTGACGCTAACCTTAAAGCACATATAGATAAGGAAAAATGCGTTGAATGTGGACTTTGTTCTAAAGTTTGCCCTTACAGCGCAATAATCAATCATAAGCGTCCGTGTGAGCAAGCCTGCAAGGTTAAAGCAATTTCTATGGACGAAAACAAAGCGGCGAAAATTAACGACGAAAAGTGCATCTCTTGCGGGGCGTGCGTTTATCAATGCCCGTGGGGTGCTATTAACGACAAATCCTATATTCTAAACGTAATTAACTACATTAAAGAAAGCCAGCAAAACACTAACTATAAAGTATATGCTGTGGTTGCACCTACCATTGCTAGTCAATTTGTTTACGCTAAACTTGGGCAGGTGCTTAAAGGTATTAAAGAATTAGGTTTTTACGACATAGTTGAAGCGGCACTAGGTGCAGATATAGTTGCGCTTGCCGAAGCAAAAGAACTTACTGAAAAGGGATTTTTAACAAGTTCTTGTTGCCCCGCTTTTGTTTCTTACGTTAAAAAGCAATTCCCCGACTTAACTGAATTCATTTCGCACAACCTATCTCCTATGGCTACTATCGCTAAACGCATTAAACAAGACGATCCGACTGCAAAAGTTGTATTTATAGGACCTTGCACGGCTAAGAAGATGGAGTTTAAAAAGGAAGAAGTTGCGCCATACGTCGACACAGTTATCACTTTTGAAGAATTGCAAGCATTGTTTGACAGTAAAAATATTGAAATTACCACTTTGCCAGAAGAAGATATTGACAATGCGTCATATTATGGTAGAATTTTTGCAAGGAGTTGCGGACTTTCAGAGGCGGTTGCTGAAGGCATTAAGGAAAGTGGTTTAGAAGGTTTTGACCTTAAAGCCGTGCCGTGCGACGGAATTGAAGCGTGCAGAGTTGCGCTCCTTAAAGCGACTAAACGCATACTCGACGGTAATTTTATTGAAGGTATGGCGTGCGTTGGCGGATGCATAGGTGGTGCAGGTTGTTTAACCCATGGCGAAATTAATAAACTAAAAATTGACAAACACGGACGGCTTGCAAGCCACAACCAAATTTCACACGCAGTTGACGCACTAAACAATAAATAATTTATAAGTTAAAACGCCCCGTAGTTTTTTACTACGGGGCGTTTTTATTTGCCTTTTATTTAATTACATCATTAAGTTTATGAGTAAGTTACAAGCAATAACGATTAAAACGAGTGCGATAGGATAGGTAGATGCGTAAGCACCAGCAACGTCATCAGTTTCAGCAGTTGAAATCAAAGTGCCGAGAGCGGGAGTTGAAGTCATACCGCCGGTAATTGAGCCAAGGTTTGCAAGGAGCGGTAATTTGAGTAAATATTTGCCAAGGAAGAAACCAACAACCATAGGTATAATCGTAATTACTACGCCACCGATAAAGCCCCAAGCGACGATACTTGCATCATCACCAACAGCAGAAACAAGGCTAACACCACCGTCAACACCTGCGCCGATAAGGAATAACATAAGTCCTAATTCTTTAAGTGCCTTTACGGTTGCGGTAGGAATTTCTAATGAAAGGCTACCTATTCTGCCAAAGTGACCGAATACCAAACACATAATAAGAACGCCACCCGTTGTTCCGAGAGAGAAGTTAATACCGTTAAATAGTGGGATTTTAATACCGCCAAGAATTAAACCTGCAACGACTGCAAGAGCAAGTGCGGTGAAACCAAAATCGTCACACTTAAAGAGTTTCTTTTCTTCTTTATTTTCTCTTTCTTCCATAACTTCGGGTTTTAACAATCCCCTTTCATAAGCCATATTTGATTTAAGGAATTTGGGGAGAAGTTGAACGAATAAAACAACGCCTACAACACCGAAAGGATATGCGATTGCGTGCCCAAGCGTAACCAACGTGTCGCTCATACCCAACGCTTTCATTGCTTCTTGAGCAGCAGAATAACCTGGGGTCGTGGTAAGTGAGCCAGATAAAACGCCTGCCCAGAAATCAGAGCCATACGGCGATATTAAAACGAAAGCAACGGTAACTGCTGTTCCGATTAAGATAACGGCAACGCCCATTACAATATAAGTCTTAAAGTTTTTCTTTAAATCTCTAAAAAATTTAGGACCTGCAATAAAGCCAACCGAACCAACGAATAAAACTAGACCAACGTTTTGAATAACGCTTTTATAATAAGTTGTGTTCCCCTTGCCTGCTTCTAAACGAAGAGCGTTGAGAATGGGCAAGTCGCTAGGTATTAAAGTGCAAAGATAACCGAATAAAATTGCAACCAAGAATACGCCAGCCGTACCTAAATTAACACCTTTAATAGTAATTCTACCTAATAAATAGCCAAGCGCCGTAACTACAAATATACCAGTCAAAAGAGCAGGTAAACCAAAGACGCTACTAACTCCCTTTTCAGATTGCCCTGCATTGATGCCACACCAAACGCCTACTCCTGCCACTGCAACAAGTGCAATCAAAATCCAAAGCCATTTAAGGCTCTTTTTATTTTCCTTTTCCATAATAACTCCTAAAAATTATTTCATCAATTCCCTTTATACACATACTTATACCCGGCGATAAATATTTATCGTCGGGCGTGATTTTTAGATGTTTGCTTGTTTAGTATAGTTAGGTAATAATTGCGGAGAAAGTTTAGTAGGTTCAAGACCTGCGTCTTTAAGTTCTTTGTCGAAAGCCTTAACGTGGTCAAGAGTTAATTCTTTAACTTCAACGTCTTTGTAAATCTTACCTACGCTCTTACCTGCGTTTCTACCGAATACGATAATATCAAGTAAACTGTTACCCATAAGACGGTTTCTACCGTGGATTCCCCCTACTGCTTCGCCAGCAACGAAAAGGTTGGGAACGGTGGTACACATACCGTCTGCAGAAATATCCAAACCACCGTTTTGAGAGTGGAGAGTTGGATAAACTAAAAGCGGGTCTTTTCTAATATCGATACCGTATTTACCAAACATACGGAGCATTGCGGGAATACGTTTTTCAATAGTACCTTCACCACCTATCATTTCAATCATAGGAGTGTCTAGCCATACGCCTTCGCCGTCGGTAGTCTTAATACCGTTGTCACGCTTTTTACATTCTCTAATAATAGAAGATGCAGTTACGTCACGAGTTTCAAGCGAATAAACGAACGCTTCACCGTCTTTGTTAACTAATTGAGCACCGAGTGAACGAACTTTTTCAGTAACTAACGCACCGAAAATTTGAGTAGGTTCAGCAACGCCCGTGGGGTGATATTGTAAGGTGTCGGCATAGAGAAGTTTAGCACCTGCTCTATAACCTAAAACCAAACCGTCTGCAGTTGCACCGTAGTGGTTAGAAGTCGGGAAACCTTGATAGTGAAGTCTACCTGCACCACCCGTTGCGATAACTACCGTCTTTGCTTTTGCAACGTAGATATCTTTGGTTTCCATATTCATTAACACCGCACCAGCAGCCTTGCCTTCGGTATCTTTGATAATTTCAATAGCAGCGGTAAAGTCTACTACGGGAATATTTCTGTTTAACACTTCATCACGAAGCGTTCTCATAATTTCCGCACCAGAATAGTCCTTACAAGCGTGCATACGTTTTCTAGAAGTACCGCCACCGTGAGTGGTAATCATTGTGCCGTCTGCTTCTTTATCGAACAT
>JAGCIP010000162.1 GCA_017648525.1 Clostridia bacterium | reverse complement strand
CCTACCCTTGCTTATGGCTTGTTTAGATTCTTTGACTCACCTCTGCAACATCTTAATAATGCGCCAACGGCTTTGGCGGCGTGTTTCTTTTTGATGATACCTATTTTAATTGTATTCATTATATTTAAGGATAGATTAATGAACAATTTGTCAATGGGTGGATTGAAAGAATAATCAAAAAATAATTTAAAGGAGAATTATATGAGTAAGAAAATAAAGAAGAATTTAATTATATTGCTGTCTATTATCTTTGTTTTTACTTTATCTATATTTTTTATAAGTTTTGTAACCTTGTCTAATGCAGAGAACGAAGGAATTAAGGCAGAATATCAGTTAAACGAAATATTAAATATTCCTAATAAAGACATAGCTTATAACGGAACGCAAATTGAAACGGAAGATTATTCTTTGATATATCCAGATGGATTAAAAGTTTCTGGGCGCACTCACACGCTTGACGTTGCAGGTAAATATACTATCGAGTATTGCGCATATAAAGACGGAGAGATTATAAAAGAAACTCAAACTTTTATTGTAAAGAACGATATTTTTTCGGTAACGGGCAAAAAATCTTCGTTTAGTTACGGCGTAAATGAGTTGTATCCGAAAGCACCAGAAGGACTTAAAGTTTCAATTGCTAACGGCGAAAAATTCAAATATAACGAAATTATAGATTTAAGCAATAAAACAAAAAAGGACAACTTGCTGAGTTTTTATTTTACGCCTATGCAAAGTGGAACGTATGACGCAGCTAATTTAATTGTTAGATTTACAGATGTTCACGACCCGTCTAATTACGTCGACATAATTTATAAGTGCCTATATGCAACAAGGGATTGGGCAAAATATCATACCTATATTGTTGCACAATCTTCGGGCAACGTTCCTGTGGGTGGAAAGTACGTAAATAAGGATTTCGGCTGGGCAACCTATCAGACTTTTTGCGGAGTATATAATCCTTATCATGGTGGGAAGCAAGTTGGTGAAGACCCTTATAATCTTATGTTTGATTATGAAAATAAACAAATTTGGACTGACCATTTGCCTGCGAGTGTAACTGACGCAGGAACGCCATATATTGCAGATTTAGACGACTCTTCAATATTTGCCGAGCCTTGGAAAGGATTTACCACAGGTGAAGTTTATATGTCTATCTTTGCAACGTCTTATCAAAATAGCACAATGAACTTTACTATGACATATTTAGACGGTTGCGATTTTTCAAAGGAAAGTTTTGTTGACGAAAAAGCACCCTCTATTACGATAAATATGAATGGTGAAGATAGTGTTCCTAATGGCATAAAGGGTGTGCCTTATAAAATTTTCGAAGCTAAGGCAACGGATGATTATTCAGTTGACGTTAATGTCAAAGCAAACGTTTATTACAGATATGGAACAACTTCGCAAAGTTCAGTTTACGTTAAGAATGGATATTTTACGCCACAAATGAGTGGTGTTTACACTATTGAATACGTTGCAGAAGATGCTTTTGGAAACAAAACGGTAAAGACTGTTGCCGTAACGGTTTTAAGTGATTCGTCAGGTAATAAATTAGATTTCGAAACGAAAAATTTTGTTGCGCAAGGCGAATCAGGTAATGCAATCAAATGTTTTGATTTAGAAGTGTTTAACGAAAAAGGCAATTATAGTGTAACTGCAACTGCCATAAATTCTAACGGAAGATTTGAACTTGATAAAAATTATACTTTTGTTCCGCTTTATGCAGGAAGTTATACAATAGAAGTAGTTGTGTCTGATTACGTTGAAACAGTAACTAAACAGATAGGCGTTTTAGAAATTACTGCCGGTGTAAATCCAGTGTTTAGTGAAGATGTTTCAATTCCGAAATACTTTATTACAGGTCAAAAATATACCATCAATAATCAAACGGGTTATGATTTAACTAGTGGAGAGCCTAAAGAACTAGTTGCAAAGACACTTATAGTTCAAGATGATGGACAAGAAACTGAATTAAACGGGCAGTTTACGGTAACGGCGGAAGATAGCGTTAAAATTATTTACCGCTTAACTAATGCACAAGGAACTGTCGATAGGGTGCGCACTGTAAAGGCTATCAATCCTATTACCGATGATGAAAATCTTGATATAACAAAATATTTTGATATAGAGAGTGGAACTGCGGATATCGTTGCGGGGAAAAATAGTACAACTATTTCTACTGATGAAAACGTTAAATTCACCTTTATAAATCCTATACAAGCGGAAAATTTAAACATTCAATTCATTTGGGATTACCAAGTAAATAATTTTGAAAACTTGACCTTTTATTTGACGGATAGCGTGGATTCTAGCGTTCAAATTAAAGTTACCTATTTTTGGAAAGATGGTTCTTGTTTTATGCTGTTAAACGACTGGTTAGAAGTTCCTGTAACAAAGGATAGTACTTCTACTGACTATACCCGCTTTGCTTTAGGATATATCAATGAAACTAAACAGTTTTATGCAAGAACTTCTCTTAAAAAGACCATAGTGGAAGATTGTTTTGGTAAGGCATTTAACGGATTTAATTCCAATCTTGTTTATTTAACTATTGAGATGAGTGGCGTTGATGAACAAGTTTATTTTGATATTACCAAAATAAACAATCAATCAATATATGATGAACAAGCCCCAGATACTATATGGCCAGAAATAATAATAAAAGAGTCTAGGGGAGATATCTTTATCAATGGCGAAGTGGTTATTTACGGCGCAAAGGCATACGACGTTTTATCTTCTTATACTGACCTTGTTTTAGTTATTTATGACCCCGATGGAGAGATTGTTGTTGATATAGACGGAAATCTATTAGACGAAAGTTGTAATCCTTATATCGATCATAAGATAATTGTAAATAAATACGGAAACTATTCGGTTATGTATACTGCGACTGATGCGGAAGGAAATTCTGAAGATTATTATTACGGCATTAGTGTGTTAGATTTAGATGCACCTACTTTAACGTTAGACATTTCTAATACGTCTGCGAAATTAGGCAGTGAAATTACAGTAAGAAACTACAAGGCTTCTGATAACCTTTCAGAAGAGAGCCAAATTAAAACTTACGTACACGTTATAGCCCCCGATTATAGTATTGTCAATTTAAAGGATAAATCTTTTGTTGCAGAAAAAAAGGGTGAGTATACCGTTTATTACTATTGTTATGATGCTGCTGGAAACGTAACTATTAAGCATTACAAGATTGTTGTTTCTTAAATGCGCATGCGTTTATAAAGGAGAAAATATGAAAAAATTTACAAGAATTCTAGCGATAATTTTATCAATTATATCGGTTATTCTTTTCGTGTCTTGTAACAACGTTCCACCTGTTGACACAGAAGAAACCGTTGAT
>JAGCIP010000161.1 GCA_017648525.1 Clostridia bacterium | reverse complement strand
TATTTTGGCAATGGGGTGTAGGGAAAGAAGTAAAGGTGCGCTCAATATTGCTGGAAGTCGCCCTGCGGGTTTATATTCGGCGGGACCTGCGCAAAAGTTCGTTAATATCAAGGGCTATTTACCGGGCAAGCAAGTGGTAATTTTAGGCTCTGGCGATATAGGGCTTATTATGGCAAGAAGAATGACGTTAGAAGGCGCAAAAGTTCACGCTGTGTGTGAAATTATGCCATATTCTAGTGGGTTAAAGAGAAATATCGTTCAATGTTTAGACGATTTTGATATTCCTTTATATTTAAGCCATACCGTTTTAGAAATTAAAGGCAAAGATAGGGTTGAAGGTGTGCTCATATGCGAAGTTGACCAAAACAAAAGACCTATCAAAGGCACGGAAAAATATTTTGAATGCGACACCGTTTTATTCTCGGTGGGATTGATACCTGAAAACGAGTTGAGTAAAGAAACGGGCGTGCAACTTTCTAATGCAACAAAAGGTGCGGTGGTTTATCAAAACAGAGAAACGAATATAGACGGAATATTTGCTTGCGGGAACGTATTGCACGTGCACGACTTGGTTGATTTCGTGTCCGAAGAAGCGGAAACTGCGGGCGAAAGTGCCGCTTTTTATGCGCTTAACGGTGGTAAAGAAAAGCAAGCGGTTAATTGTTTTGCGGGCGAGAACGTGGGGTACGTTTTACCGCAACGTGTGGATAAAAATGACGAAAGAGACGTAAAATTATTCTTTAGGGTAAGACAACCGCTTAACGACTGCACGGTAACGGTTAGCGTACACGGACAAACGATTATAGAAAAGAAAAGGAAAATTGTTCGCCCAGGAGAAATGGAAAGCGTAATTTTGAAAAAAGATAAATTAAGCCAAGCGGACGGCGATATTACCGTTAGCATTACGGGGGGTTCTGTATGAAGATAACTTGCGTTGAATGTCCTATGGGATGCGAAATAGAAGTGGTTAATAATAACGGCGATATTACCGTAACGGGTAATACTTGCCCACGTGGAAAACTTTACGCAGAGAACGAGATTACTTGCCCAAGAAGAGTTTTAACGACTAGCGTTCGTGCGGAAAACGGAAAAATGGTTTCGGTTAAAACAGATGCGCCTATAAAGAAACAAGAAATGCTTGAAGTTATGCAAAAAATCAATCGAGTATCAGTTAAACTTCCTGTTAAAATTGGGCAAGTGGTTATAAAAGATTTAACCGAAAGTATTAACCTTATCGCTACCTGTAATTTGGAAGATTAAAACTTGACAACAAACAATGCGTTTGTTATAATGTGCTCGTTGTTTACTAAAGGAGCGTTTGTATGAGTGAGTTAGTTAATAAAGCGGTAATATTTGATTTAGATGGAACTGTAACCGATACCGTTGCTGATATTTTAGACGCAATGAACCAAACCCTAACTGAATATGGCTTTGAAACTATCACCGAGAGCCAAATGAAAGACAATCTCGGTGGCGCAACTAGAGAAATAGTTGCCCTTTCAATAGCCAAAGAAATAGACGAAGAAACGTTAGACGCTTGCACGGAATTTTACACAAGTAAATACATAGGGAACGGCAGTCCTAAAACTACTGTTTTTGCAGGAGTTAAAGAAGTTTTATTAGAACTTAAAAATAGGGGGTATAAACTAGCGGTTTTATCGAATAAACCGCTAGTTGAAATGCAACCTATTTACGAGCGAATAATTAAGCCTTTGGGGTTTGATTTAGTGCTTGGCGTATGCGAAACGGTTAAACCTAAACCTGACCCAGAAGCCACTTTGAATATACTAAAAGATTGGGGCGTTTCACCTGAAAACGCATATTTTGTAGGTGACGGAGAAACAGATGTCGTTACCGCAGTTAACGCAAATATTAAAGTCGTTGCGGTGCTTTGGGGAAATAGAAGTAGAGAGTTTTTAAGTAGATACGGCGCAAAAGTATTTGCCGAAAAACCAGAAGATTTGTTGGAAATAATTAAATAAATTTAAAATCAAAAACTCGGCTAAAGTGCCGAGTTTTTTTCATTGTAAAATTTGTGGCTAAATTATAAAGCCGAAAATCAAAACTGAAAGGCAAGCGAGAATTGCCACGGTTAAAAGTGAACGCTTGCACACGGATGCAACAATTGCTATAACCGTTCCTATTAGTGCGGTGTAAAAGTTTTCCGTGCTATAAAAAATGTAAGGGAAAGTCATTGCCGAAAGCACCGCATAAGGTATGTAGTATAGAAAAGAGTTTAGGTAGTCCGATTTGATTTTTTTACGGAAAAACGCAAAGGGTATCATTCTTATTAAGTAGGTTACCCCAGCCATCACCAAAATCATAACGGTCATATCAAGTATCGGCATTTTTATTACCCCCTTTAATAGGAAAGATAAAGGCGGTAATTCCCGCTGATAAAATTGCGCTTATTATAACTGACAAGCCCGTGGAAATCCCCGCAAAGAAAGGAATGTAATAGAGAGCGCAACTTAAGCCTGCACCGAATAAAACTGCGGGCAAAACTCCACGATTAGTTATAGACGGTGGGATAATGATTGCTATAAACATTGCGTATAGAGCAATTCCCAACGAGTTGGTTATAAATAACGGCAAAATATCGCCGGCAAGCGCACCTAAAAGCGTCCCCGTAGTCCAACCAACGTAAGGCAAAATAACCAAACCGTAAAAATAAACTCTGTTTAGAGTGTTTGGCTTTGCAACTGCAACCGCAAAAATCTCGTCTGTAACGAAAGCCGAGCATAAAAGTCTGTGCCCCAGCGTAAAAGAGCCGTCTAATTTTTGTGAAAGGGTTATGCTCATTAAAAAATATCTAGCGTTAATTACTAACTGTGTTAGTATCATCTCTAAAATAGTGCCTAGCGTAGCGATAACCGTTAGCCCAGCAAGTTGACCTGCCGAAGTTAAGTTGGTCATAGAAATAAAAACGCTCATAAAAAATGGAAGCCCAGCAATACTTGCTTGCACTCCAAACGCAAAAGCAACCGATAAATAGCCAAGTCCTATAGGTAGCCCGTCTTTTATTCCGTTTTTAAAACTCAAATTTTTACCTTGCATAACAGCACCTTGTTAAAATTAAACATATTCTATCACAAACACATTATAATAGCAAGAAAAAGAAATGACAAAATTTGGTGTGTTCGTGGAATAAATGTTAATTTATAACAAAATTTGAACAAAATATTCGAACGAGTAATAAAAAAATACGCATATATAATGTTTTTCTATAAAATAGCAAACAAAACGATTTGCAATAGAGGTTTTAATTTGGTATAATATAATTACCTTACTGATTATAGGGGGAGTATACCCAACGTAAAAGGTAAGCAGTACTAGAGAACAATTTTGTCGTATAGAAAGGAGAACGCATTATGGAATATCGTATTGAACACGATTCAATGGGAGAAGTTAAAGTTCCCGTGGACCGTTACTGGGCGGCACAAACTCAAAGAAGTCACGAGAATTTTAAAATCGGCGTAGGAATTGAAACTATGCCTAGAGAAATTACACGTGCTTTCGGTGTATTGAAAAAGGCTGCGGCGCAAGCAAACCATATTCTTCGTCCCGAAAAAATGACCGATAAGAAACTTTCGGCAATTGAAAAGGCGTGTGATGAAGTTATCAGCGGTAGTCTTAACGACCACTTCCCGTTAGTTGTTTGGCAAACGGGGTCTGGCACGCAATCAAACATGAACGCAAACGAAGTTATTGCTAACCGTGGTAACGAAATTGCAGGTGAAAAAATTCTTCACCCCAACGACGATATCAATATGAGTCAATCGTCAAACGATACTTTCCCAACGGCTATGCATATCTCTGCGGTTATCGCAATAGAAGATAAACTTATTCCCGCTGTTGAACTTTTGATAAACACCTTTATCCGTTTGGAAAAGGAAAACGAAGATGCGGTTAAGTGTGGTAGAACTCACTTACAAGACGCAACGCCTATTAAGTTTAGCCAAGAAATCAGCGGTTGGAGAACCAGTCTTGAAAGAGACGTTGAACTTCTTAAACTCGCAGTTAAACCTTTGCGTGAACTTGCGCTTGGTGGAACGGCGGTTGGTACGGGACTAAACGCACCCAAAGGCTTTGATGCTTTGGTTGCTGAAAAGGTTTCTGCTATTACCGGCAAAGAATTTATTACCGCTGGCAATAAATTCCACGCTCTTACCAGTAAAGACGAATTAGTTTTTGCTCACGGTGCTATTAAAGCGGTTGCTTGCGATATGTTAAAGATTGCAAACGACGTTCGTTGGCTTGCAAGTGGACCTAGAGACGGTTTAGGCGAAATATTTATTCCCGAAAACGAACCTGGTTCTTCTATAATGCCTGGTAAAGTTAACCCCACTCAATGCGAAGCGGTTACTATGGTTGCCGTTCAAGTTATGGGTAACGACGTTGCTGTTGGTTTAGCGGCATCACAAGGTAATTTCGAGTTAAACGTGTTTATGCCCGTTTGTATATATAATTTCTTACAATCTGCCCGTTTGATGGCAGAGGCAATCGTTTCGTTTAACGATAACTGTGCGGTTGGTATCAAAGCAAACCGCGAAAAAATGGATCACAACTTACACAATTCTTTAATGCTCGTTACCGCACTCAATCCGTACATCGGTTATGAAAATGCGGCTAAAACTGCAAAGAAAGCGTTTAAGGACAATATTTCCTTAAAGCAAGCGTGCGTTGAATTAGGTTTCTTAACGGCAGAAAGATTTGACGAAGTTTTCCACCCCGAAAAAATGGTCTAATAGGAGTTTTGACAAATGAAGGTTAGTTATTTTCCCGGTTGTACTCTCAAAACTAAAGCAAAAGTTTTAGATTACTATGCTAGAAAGTGTGCGGAAGTTTTGGGTGTAACCCTTGAAGAAATAGAAAACTGGCAATGTTGCGGTGGCGTTTTCACCACGAGTACGGATGAAGTTGCGACTAAATTGTCGTCGGTTAGAGCATTGATGAATGCAAAATCAAAAAATCAACCGCTCGTATCAGTTTGTTCGGCTTGTCACAACGTGTTAAAGCAAACCAACGCACAAGTTAAAAACGTTGCCGATTTTGACCGTGCGGTTAACAATTATATCGCACCGGACGAATACCACGGTGAAACCGAAGTTATACATTATCTTGAACTTCTCCGTGATAAAATCGGCTTTGACAAGATAAAGGAAAAGGTAGTAAATCCGCTTACGGGCAGAAAGATTGCCGCATATTACGGATGCTTACTTCTCCGTCCTGGCAAAGTTCTTGCAATGGACGACGTGGAAAATCCCACCATTATGGAAGATTTTATTCGTGCGTTAGGTGCAGAACCCGTTATATATTCGTTTAGAAACGAATGTTGCGGTGGTTACATTGCTTTAGAAAGCAAGCAACTTGCAAAAGAAAAGAGTAACAGAGTAATCGAAAACGCAAAGGGTAAAGGAGCAGAAGAAATTGTTACCGCTTGCCCGTTATGTAAATACAATTTAGAAAAGAACGGCTGTGCAGATATTCCCGTCGTTTACTTGACTGAATTGCTTGCAGAAGCGTTAGGTGTTAAGGAGTAATACAGATGGAAAACAAGAATAACGTTTGCAAAGAGATTATCCGCCGTAGCGGAGTTAATCCCAGAAAATGTATGAAATGTGGTAAGTGTTCTGGTACTTGTCCCGCTTACGACGAGATGGAATATCATCCCCATCAATTCGTAAGTATGGTTGAAACGGGCAATATCGAACCGTTACTTAACTCAAAATCAATTTATCGTTGCTTAACTTGTTTTGCGTGCGTGGATAGATGTCCACGTGGCGTAGAACCCGCTAAAATTATTGAAGCGGTGCGTTTAACGGTAGTTAGAGAACAAGGGAAAAATCACTTAAAACCTGACCAAATTCCCGAACTTTTGGACGACGATTTGCCCCAACAAGCAATAGTAAGTGCGTTCAGAAAATACACTAAATAATTAAAGGAGAATACAAATGCAAAGAATAGGCGTATTCGTATGTTGGTGTGGTAGTAATATTGCCGGAACGGTTGACGTTCAAAAGGTTGCGGAAGCATTAAAGAACGAACCCGGCGTAGTACACTCTGCTAACTATCAATATATGTGTTCTCAAGCAGGGCAAGAATTGATTAAGGACGCTATCAAAGAACATAAACTTACTGGTATCGTCGTATGCTCTTGTTCGCCGAGAATGCACGAAGCAACTTTTAGAAAGACGGCGCAATCTGCGGGCATCAACCCTTATATGGTTGAAATCGCAAACATCCGTGAACAATGTTCTTGGATACATAAAGATATGGCTGAAGGCACGGAAAAAGCAATCGTTTTAGGGAGAACTGCTATCGCAAAGGTTAACCTTAACGCTCCGCTTACCGCAGGCGAAAGCCCAGTTACAAAGCGTGCACTAGTTATCGGTGGTGGTATTGCAGGTATTCAAACGGCTCTTGATATCGCAGATGCAGGTTTTTACGTTGATATCGTGGAAAAACAACCCACTATCGGCGGTAAAATGGCACAAATCGACAAAACTTTCCCGACGTTAGACTGTGCCGCTTGTATTCTTACTCCCAAAATGGTTGACGTTGCTCAACATGAAAGAATAAGAATTTTCTCATACAGCGAAGTTGAATCTGTTAAAGGTTTCGTAGGTAATTTTGACGTTACCATAAAGAAAAAAGCGCGTTACGTTAAAGAAGACGTTTGTACGGGTTGCGGACTTTGTACTGAAAAGTGTCCGCAAAAGAAAGTTCCTAACGAATTTAACTTAGGAATGGACAACCGCCGTGCAATCTATATTCCGTTTGCGCAAGCAGTACCCAAGGTTGCAACTATCGACGCAGGGTATTGTACAATGCTTAAAACGGGCAAGTGTGGCGTTTGCTCAAAGGTTTGTACCGCAAAGGCTATCGATTATACTCAAAAGGAC
>JAGCIP010000160.1 GCA_017648525.1 Clostridia bacterium | reverse complement strand
TATGGTGTCGAACCCTGCGGGGCGTGTATATGCCGATATAATATAATCGTCGAGCGACAAGGTAATTGAAAGCATAAATCCGCTTAAAATTCCCGGTAAGATTTCAGGAATAACAACGCTTATAAGCGCCTTAAAAGGTGATGCTCCCAAATCAAGTGCCGCTTCGTATAAATTCGCATCCATTTGCTTTAATTTTGGAATTACGGATAAAACCACGAAAGGCGTAGTAATAACTAAATGCCCTACTACCAAAGCAAAGTACGAGCGACTTTCGGTAAACATCAAAGAAAATAACAGAACTAAAGCGACTGCTGTTACTATTTCTGCGTTAATAACGGGTATTCTTGAAACTGCGGAAACACCTTTCCCCAACTTGCCTTTACTATAGAAAATGCCTATTGCTCCAGCCGTGCCTAAAACAGTTGCTAAAACGGCAACGATAAGCGCAAGGATTAAAGTATCCCAAACGATTTTCATTAGCGCCGCGTCGTTAAATAATTTTCTGTATAATTCTATAGAAAAAGTTGCATTTATCATTTCGTTTATATTAACGATAGGCGAATCTATAAAACTATATACGACAAGCGTAAATATTGGTGCATAAATAAACAGTAATATAAGGGCGACGTAAAAAATATTAAAAAACTTTTTCATTATAGATTAGTCCCCCTTGTATCTTCACTCTTAAACGCCCCTGTAATCCACATAGAAAGTAGCATTACAACAAGTAGCACCATTGCCATTGCCGAGCCGAAATTCCAGTTTTGGAAGGTTGTAAACTGCTCGTCAATAAGTTTCCCCACAATGGTAATGAGACCGTTACCAAAGGTATCTGAAATAACGTAACAAGTCATAGTTGGCATAAATACCATAGTTACACCGCTCGCTATACCTGAAACTGATAGCGGGAAAGTGACCTTTCTAAAAGTATGAAAGGAACTTGCGCCTAAATCTTGGCTTGCTTCGATTAAGCTTTTATCCATTTTAATAAGAACGGTATAAATAGGCAAAATCATAAACGGTAGGTAATCGTATACCATACCTATAACGACGTTTAGGTAGTTATTAAAACCAAATACTCCGATTAAGGTCAACAAATCTTTCATTGCCATTGCACGAAGAACGAAATTTATCCACATAGGCGCAATAAAGAGCATAAGTAAAGTTCCGTTTTTATTTAGGTTGCTTCTAGCCAAAATATACGCCAAAGGATAGGCAAGTAAAACACACACCACGGTTGTTGCTAGTGCGAGCAAAACGCTAATTATCATTGTGGTGATGGTTGTGGGATTAGTAAAAAATCTTATAAAATTATTTACTGAAATCCCGCCGTCCGCATCAGTAAATGCGTAAAACACAATTAAAATTAGCGGTATCACCACGAAAAGCGCAAGAAACAAACCGTATGGAATACATAATTGCTTTCTTGAAAAACCAAACTTTATAGCCTTGCTTAAAGGTTTGGTGCTTACAGTTGTTTCTTGACTCATCTTTTAATCTCCTGCTTTAGTGAAAGTTTAATCTTTTCTTTAGGGATAATAACGCTTACTCTATCGTTTTCATTCCAAGTATATTCGGTGTCTAAAACAAAGTCTTCTTCGTTTTCACTCGTTCTAACTATAAGTTGATAGTGGTCTCCTTTATATATCATTGACACGATATTACCAACAGCCCCGCCGTCTTCTTCGTGGTCGCTTATTTCTATATCTTTAAGTCCAACTTCAACGTTTACGTCCACGTCGGTAAGGTCAATTCTTTCCCCTTCTGCAGTAATTAAATAACCTTCTTCATCAAGGACAGAACCTGGGTAAAGTTGTGTTACGTCACACTCAAATTCCCCATCACCAAAACATACGGTGTTGTGTTTTGTAATATAGCCGTCGTATTTATTAGATGAAAATTCTTTTGCCATAATGTGAATATCGTTGGGCTTAATAAGTAAACTTACTTCTTCGCCAACCTTTCTTTCCACCGTGCTTTGAACAACAATTTCCGTCTTTCCAACGAGCATAACCATTTCGTAATGAACGCCCTTGAATATTGAGTTTATAATTTTACCGTCAACTTGACCTTCGCCCTTATCGAGCAACGTGACGTCTTCTGGGCGAACTACTACGTCAACTTTTTCGTTAACAGCAAACTCGTCCACACAGTCAAAGTTATGGTTTATAAATCTAACCTTTTTATCGCCAACGATAGTAGCACTGAAAATGTTACTCTCGCCTATAAAGTCGGCAACGAAAGAGTTTTTGGGCTCGTTATAGATATCGGTCGGAGTGCCAACTTGTTGAATAACACC
>JAGCIP010000159.1 GCA_017648525.1 Clostridia bacterium | reverse complement strand
TAAACGACGGCGACGCTCCCGCTTTTGAGCAAAAAGTTTTAAAACTTGCAGAAGATATATAAAATTAACAAAAATTATTGTTTTTAATCATTAAAATGAACTTGAAATGACATTTCAAGTTCATTTTTTAATATCTTTTTTTACAGCAACATAATATATATTAATAGACTGTAAAATTTTTAACTTTTTTCGTTAATTTTTTACAAAAACACTTGATTTTTTTGTCGTTTGTGGTATAATTTTCATAATGGCGAAATTTGGCGCCTAAAACAAACGAAAAGGAGACTTTTATGAGCAAAACGTGGTTATTTTTTATGTTAGCCATTTGCGTTTTGGCACTTCTTTACGTTGTTTACAATTACGTAAGCATCAAAAAGTTGAAAGAAGGCACGGAACGCATGGTGAAAATGAGCGCAATCATTCGTGAAGGCGCAGGGGTGTTTCTTAAAAAGGAATTTACGACTATCGGTATCGTTATTTTAGTTATCGCAGTTTTATTTTCTTTGTTTATTGAAACTTTTAGTGGTCTTACCTACATATTCGGCGCACTTATGAGTAGCGTTGTATGTGTTTTAGGTATGAAGAGCGCAACTTACGCTAACGTTAGAACTGCTAACATGGCAAGAGAATCTCTTTCTATCGGTAAAACGGTTAAGGTTGCTTTAAGCGGTGGTTCTATTAGCGGTATTTCCGTTCAAGCACTTGGACTTTTAGGTCTTTTAATAATCGTTCTTATCAGTGGTGTTGGTCCTCAAACAATGGAAGGTCTCACCACCCTAACCGGTAGCGGTATTCAAGCATACGAAGGTTGCGGTATCGTGTTTATCGACGCACTTCTTACCAACTCTTCTATAATGAGAGTAACTGCTTACTCTTTGGGTTGTTCTACCGTTGCAATGTTCAACCGTGTAGCAGGTGGTAACTTTACCAAGGCTGCGGACATCTCTGCAGACATCTTGGGTAAAATCCGTAACGATTTACCTGAAGACGACAGCCGTGTTCCTAACGTTATCGCAGACTTTATCGGCGACAACGTAAACGATATCGCTGGTAACTGTTCTGACCTTTTGGAAAGTTTCGTTGCTACTATGTCTGCATCTATCGTTGTTGCTATCGGTCTTTTATCTACCGTAAGCAGTATCACCGGTGCTTTATTTATCGCATCTTACGTATTCCCGCTCGTTGTAGCAGGTGGCGGTTTGCTCGGTTGTGTTATCGGTTTAGCGTACGCTCAAATCAAAAAGATGGGCAACGACCCTTCTAAAGAACTTAACCTTGCAACCTATATTTCTGCGGGTATTTCTGTTTTAACTTGCGGTTTAGCCGCTTACTTCGCTTTTGGCTCTGCTGATGGTAACGTTCTTGCCGATATGGGCTTTAAGGCTGGCTGGGCATCACCTTGGATTTGTGCCGTTCTCGGTATCATAAGCGGTGTTGCTATCGGTACTATTACCGAATACTATACTAGCGACAATTTCAAACCCACAAAACAAATTGCTGAATATGCAGTAGAAGGCGAAGCGTTCGTTGTTACTAAGGGTGACGCAGTCGGTTCTCGCTCTTGCTTGTATCCTATCGCAATTATTGCTATATCATTGCTTATCTCTGGTGTTCTTTGTGGAACTTACGGTATCGCTATCGCATCTCTCGGTATGTTGTCTTTCGTCGGCACTACCGTTTCAATCGACGCATTCGGTCCTATCGCAGACAACGCTGGTGGCCTTGCTGAATCTTGTCACTTGCCCCCTGAAGTTCGTGTTATTACCGATAAGCTTGACTCTGTTGGTAATACTACCGCTGCTATCGGTAAAGGTTTCGCTATCGGCTCTGCAGCGTTCGCAACCGTTTCACTTATCGTTGCGTTCATAGGTAACTATGCATCTGCCGGTATAACCCCACCCTCGTTTACGGGTGTTACTCTAATCCCCGTTGTTGCAGGCTTGATTTTGGGCGGTGCTCTTATCGAATTCTTCTCTGCAATTCTTACCGACAACACTATTCGTTCTGCAAAAGAACTTGCTAACGTTGGCGACAGACAACTTTCTGACCCCGCTATCTTGGCTGGTGAAAAAGACCCCGATTACAACGAATTAGTTCGTCTTGCAACTTCTTCTGCACTTAAAAGAATGTTGTTCCCATCAGTTATCGCTTTGGCTGTTCCGCTAGTTGGTGGCGCAATTTTTGGTGTTAACTTCGTTCTCGGCGTATTGCTCGGTGCAACTGTTGTTGCAATCCCCCGTGCTATATTTATGGGCAACTCTGGCGGTGCGTTCGACAATGCTAAAAAGTATATCGAACAAGGCAAACTTGAAGGTCACGGCAAAGGTTCTGCCGCTCATAAGGCTGCGGTTACCGGCGACACTATCGGCGACACCAGAAAGGACGTTGTAGGCGTTGCTCTTGATATCTTTATCAAAATGATGTCAACCGTTTCAACCACTTTGTTCTTCTTAATTGCCGCTCTTAGCGCACTTATCGGTATTCTCTAATACCCATTAAGAATAAATATACCCCCACGGTTAATACCGTGGGGGTTTTTGTTTTTTTAAGATTTTATTTTAATTATTTATCTTTTATAAATCTTTATAAGCGGGTTTTTATTTTTCTTTAATCTTTACCCTGCCACACATATATTCCGAATAAGAATAAGAAGTTTTGCCGTTAAAAGAACTATCAAAAGGCACTACGGTAAACAGCGCAGGGTACACTCCCGTAAGTTTTCCGCTAAACTTTACGTATTTGTTTCTGCCGAGATTTAAGGTCACGTCTACCGACTTACTCTGCATTTTCTTTATGGTTTCTTTCACCTGACTTAATGTAGTGTTGCTTTTTATCATACGGGAATTATTCCCGCCGTAAAAATTTTTATACCTTAATCTTCGTAATCGTCGTCTTCGTCTTTCTCTTCTTCGTCGTCTTCGTCTTCTTCAAAATCAGACTCGTCAACTTCTACAACGTCAAAATCGTCGTCGTCATTACTTGACTCGATTTCTTCGTCCTCTTCTTCTTCGTCGTCAAACTCGCCTTCTTCTTCAGCTAATTTGTTAAGAGAAAGCATTTCTTCATCCTCTTCCTCTTCGTCGTCGTCATCATCAAGATATTCCTTCCACGACTCGTCGTCCAAATCTTCTCTGCTTTCTAAATATTCCTTTTCTTCTGCGCACCTAGAACACATACTTTCGCCGGGCTTAATATTGCGTTGGTGACAAACGGGACAAATTTCTAAAAGTTCGCCGTCGTCGTCATCATCTATCGCAAAAATCAAGGTCGGTCCCTTTTTAAGTTCCGCCTTACAAACGTCGCAATATTCTTCTCCTTTAAGCATATAATTAAGGTCGCATCTGGGGCATTTAACGTATTCTGCCATAAATCAAATCTCCATATACCATATATATTTAAGTCAATTTCAAAACGCTACAATATCAAATCTTTTGGATTTTGCAAGAGCGGTTTTTCTAACCGCTCAAACGCTGATGCGTTTTGTCAAGTTCCGCTATATTATAATTCAAGAAGTTGGCGCTTTGCTTGCAAGGAGCGAAAACTTCGCCGAATTTCAATTAGCAGACGCAAAATCTTTTGGATTTTGCAAGAGCGGTTTTTCCAACCGCTCAAACGCTAATGCGTTTTGTCAAGTTCCGCTATATTATAATTCAAGAAGTTGGCGCTTTGCTTGCAAGGAGCGAAAACTTCGCCGAATTTCAATTAGCAGACGCAAAATCTTTTGGATTTTGCAAG
>JAGCIP010000158.1 GCA_017648525.1 Clostridia bacterium | reverse complement strand
TTTCTGTTATTGGCAGTAAAATCGTTAGTGCCGTAAGCGATAATAACTTTATCGGGGATAAATCCCAAGTTATCGTCAAGCATATCGGCGTTAAAAAACGCACCGCCTATACTTTGGTTAAACGCGTGGGCGTTAAACGCCCTTGCCGTCGCGTTAACGTACGATTCGGACGGGTAAACGCTAGTATAGCCTTGGGTTATAGAATCGCCTATAAACAAGAATTTCTCACCCGTAGCAGGGGTAAAAGTCGCGCCGTCGGAAATAGATATACTCTCAATCTCACACTTAAATAAGTTGCAAAGGTATAGCGCAATTCTCTTTTCCCCTTTAGGAAGGTGCAAATCAAAGTTTATTTGCCCGTCGTGGTCGCCGTCGTAACCATCGTGCGCAAAAAGTTCACCATCAACCAACAAATCAACATAACATTTTGTTTGACCCGTGGATACGTAAGTTTTTATTTTAGATGAAAACTCTTCCGTGTCCGAATAAAAATCTATCACGACCGACGACGTCGCAAGTGATTTTTGGTAGTTTACGCGCACTCCGTCGGGGTTTAATTTATTAAATTCTATTTGCTTTTCCGTAAATCTTGAAAACTCTATCGCCCCGTTAAAAGCAACGTCAACCGCACCGAAAGTTGCGCTTTTTATTCGTTCAAACCCAAGTTCCATAATTAAAATTTTCCATCTATCTTTAGTTTTTAAGCGTATCTAATTACTTAAACTGTTGATAATTCTACTTTATAAGTTCTTCAAACGCGCTTTTAACCTTATTAAACTCTACGTCTGCCTGTGCTTTATCCGCACACCTTAAAGAATAATAAATTTTAAGTTTAGGCTCAGTTCCACTCGGTCTAATGCAAATAAAACTTCCGCCTTCAAGTTCGTAATAAACGGCGTTAGTAAGCGGAGAGTCTATTTTACTTTCGCTGCCGTCCGCCGCCTTTCTTACCGCCTTTGAATAATCACGGGTTGCCAAGACCTTATACCCTACAACGTCACTAACTGCAACCGTTTTCATTTTATCCACTACGGCGTTCATTTCCTTCATTGCGTTAAGCCCCGAATATTGCACGCTTACGTTGGTATCGAAAACGTATCCGTACTTATCGTAAAGTTCACTTAAACGCTCGTACACGCCCTTTCCGTTTGCCGTATAGTAGCAAACCATTTCCGCAAAAAGCATGCTTGCAACGACCGCGTCTTTATCCCTACAATGCGTTCCGCGAAGATATCCGCAACTCTCTTCAAACCCGAATATGTATTCGCGCTTTCCGCTGTCGTCAAGTTGATAAATTTTTTCGCCTATAAACTTAAACCCAACGGGCGTTTCTATTAGTTCTACGCCGTAATCGTCCGCAATAAGTTTTGCCATGCCCGTGGAAACGAAACTCTTAACCACGAATCCTTTTTTGGTAAGTTTTCCACTCTCTTTAAGTCTTTTTAGAACGTAATCTAAAAGTAAAATTCCCGTTTGGTTACCTGATAGCGCAACGAACTCACCCTTATCGTCGCGTATAGCAACGCCTAAACGGTCGCAGTCGGGGTCAGTCCCAAACACGACGTCCGCATTTTTTAAATCCGCCATCTTTATGCCGAGAGTAAGCGTTTCCTTAACTTCTGGGTTGGGCACTTTAACGGTGGAAAACTCGGTATCCTTTACCGTTTGTTCGGGAACTAAAGTCGCGTTTATTCCTATCTTTTTCAAAATCGTGGTAACGGGAATATAACCGCTACCGTGTACGGGGGTGTAAACTAATTTTATGTTTTTGCCCGTCTTTTTTACTTCCTTTGGGGAAAGTGATAGTTTTTTTATGGTCCTATAATATCTTCTATCAACCGATTTAGGAACGATTTTAATATTCTTACTCAAACTTTCGTCGTATAAAATTTTATCCGACAAACAATCGCCTATTTCTGTTATGTATTTAACCACTTCTGCGGTTGCTTCTGGCGACATTTGCGCCCCGTCCGCCCCGTAAACTTTATACCCGTTATATTCCTTGGGGTTGTGGCTTGCAGTAATCATAATACCTGCAATAGTCTTTAATTCCCTAACCGCATAAGATAGCATAGGCACGGGGTGCACGTCATTAAACAAGTAACATTTTATTCCGTTAGACGCCAAAACCACTGCCGACGCATAAGCAAATTCAAAGGACATTCTTCTAGTGTCGTAAGATATAACAACACCGCGAGATATTGCTTCTTTTCCAAGCGTCTTAATATATTCGGCAAGACCTTGAGTGGCGCGCTTAACGGTGTACACGTTCATC
>JAGCIP010000157.1 GCA_017648525.1 Clostridia bacterium | reverse complement strand
ATGAAATTTATAAAGTAGGTGGTGCGCAAGCGATAGCGGGGCTTGCTTACGGAACGGAAAGTTTGCCAAAGGTTGACAAAATTATTGGACCTGGTAATGCCTTCGTTGCTGAAGCGAAAAAGCAAGTGTTTGGACAAGTTTCAATCGATATGATTGCAGGGCCAAGCGAGATTATGGTTGTTGCCGACGGCAAAAATAACCCTGCACACGTTGCGTCGGATTTACTATCTCAAGCCGAACATGACAAGATGGCAAGCGCCGTTTTAATTACCGACGACGGAACTTTTGCAAAAGCGGTAGCGCAAGAAATTGAAAAACAAATTCCCGAGTTAGAGCGTGCGGAAATAGCGAGAGCATCTATTGACGAAAACGGAAAAATTATCGTGGTGGAAGATTTAGAAAAGGCAATAGAACTTGCAAATCTTTTAGCGCCCGAGCATTTAGAATTATGTTTAGATAATCCTTTTGAATATCTTAAAAAAGTAAGACACGCAGGCTCTGTATTTTTAGGCAGAAATTGCCCCGAAGCAATGGGCGATTATATCGCAGGGGCAAACCATACTTTGCCAACGGGTGGTACGGCAAGATTTTCGAGTGCGCTTTCGGTTGACGATTTTATAAAGAAAGTTCAATACGTTTACTACGATAAAACTGCGCTTGATAACACGGCTAAAGACGTGGAGTATTTTGCAACAAAAGAAGGGCTAACCGCTCACGCAAAGAGTGCGGTTATAAGGTTGAAATAATATGAGTAAATTTTTTAGCGATAAATATAAAAACTTAATTCCTTACGTTCCGGGCGAACAGCCAAAGATAGGGAAAATAGTTAAGTTAAACACAAACGAGTCGCCCTTTCCGCCGTCCAAAACGGCAATAAAGATAGCAAGTGAAAAGGCGGAAAGTCTAAACCTTTATTCAGACCCTGAATTAAGCGAACTTACCGCTCTTACCGCAAAGACGCTGGACGTAAAAAAAGAGCAGGTAATAATGACCAACGGCTCGGATGAGATTTTGAACTTTTTATTTATGGCGTATTGTGATGAAAAAACGCCGGCAATATTCCCAAATATTTCTTACGGATTTTATAAAGTGTTTGCAGAGATAAATAATCTTCCGTATAAAGAAATACCATTAAGAGAAGATTTTAGCGTGGCGGTTGACGATTATATAAATGAAAACGGAACGGTGTTTATTGCAAACCCCAACGCACCGACGGGCATTTATCTTCCGCTTAACGAAATTGAAAGGCTTGTATCTTCTAATCCGAATAGAATTGTGGTTATAGACGAAGCGTATATAGATTTTGGCGGGGAAAGTGCGGTTAAACTTTTAGATAAATACGATAATTTAGTAGTGACGCAAACCTTTTCAAAATCACGCTCTATGGCGGGGGCAAGGTTAGGTTTTGGCGTTGCAAGCAAAGAGATAATAAGCGACCTTATGAGTATTAAATACTCAACCAACCCATATAACGTTAACAGTATGACGGCGGGTGCGGGCATAGGTGCGCTAACTGACGACGAGTATTTCAAGCAAAACTGCAAAAAGATTATAGAAAATAGAGAATGGACGAAAAATAGGCTCAATGAGTTAGGATTTGAAACGTTACCGTCAAAAGCCAACTTCCTTTTTGCGAAAAATGATAAAATTTCTGGAAAAACACTCTATGAGAAGTTAAAAGAACGTGGAGTTTTGGTTAGACACTTTGACAAAGAGCGAATAAAAGAGTATAATCGTATAACGATAGGTAGTCACGAACAAATGCAAATCTTTATTGATAGCGTAAAATCAATTTTGGAGAGTTAATTATGAGAAAAGCAAGTATTAAAAGAAAAACGGCGGAAACGAATATAGCCCTTAAACTTAATTTAGACGGTAAAGGGGAAAGTAAAATCAACAGCGGTTGCGGATTTTTAGACCATATGTTAACCTTGTTTGCTAAACACGGTAGGTTTGATTTAGAAGTTTCTTGTAAGGGTGATACCCAAGTAGATTATCACCACACGGTAGAAGACGTTGGTATTTGTTTAGGTCAAGCGTTTAGCGACGCACTCGGCGATAAAAAGGGAATTACCCGCTACGGCAACTTTATTTTACCTATGGATGAAGCGCTTATTTTATGTGCTGTTGATTTTTCGGGTAGAAGTATGCTCGTTAAAGAACTTGACATAAAACCTATTAAAGTGGGCGATTTCGATACCGAACTTTTAGAAGAATTCTTGTTAGCGTTTACCCGCACGGCAAATATTACCTTGCACGTTCGTCAACTTTCAGGTTCTAACGCACACCACATTATTGAAGGCACGTTTAAGTGTTTGGCAAGAACGGTTAAACAAGCGGTTACTATCGACAAAGAGTTTGCAGACCAAATTCCTTCAACCAAAGGGGTGCTTTAATGGTTGCTATCGTTGATTACGGCGTGGGCAATCTATTTTCGCTAGTAAGTTCGTTTAAGGCAATCGGCGTAGACGCTGTTGCAACTTGCGACAAGGCGGTGATAGAAAGTGCGGATAAAATCGTTCTACCCGGCGTTGGCGCATTTGGAGATGCTGTTGAAAAACTCGTTAGTTCGGGGCTAAAAGACGTCGTTATAGAGCAGGCTAAAAAGGGCAAACCCTTGCTTGGTATTTGCCTTGGTATGCAAATGCTCTTTGACGTGAGTTTAGAGTATGGAGAGTATAAAGGACTTGGACTTATAAAAGGGCAAGTTCGTCCTATTAGTGAAGTTATACCAAAAGACTATAAAATCCCGCACATAGGTTGGAACGCCCTTAAATTTACAAAAGATTGTCCGCTATTTAAGTACGTTGAAGAAGGCGAACACGTTTATTTCGTTCATTCTTATTACGGTGCGTGTTGTAAAGACGTGGTGGCAACTGCCGAATACGGTGCGAATTTAACCGCGTCGGTTGCAAAAGATAACGTATACGGCTGTCAATTTCACCCTGAAAAAAGCGGTGAAACTGGGCTTAAAATTCTAAAGGCTTTCTGTGAGTTGTAATTTATGAAAATTTTTCCTGCAATAGATATTTACGATAAAAAGGCGGTTAGGCTGTTTAAGGGCGATTACGCTAATATGACCGTGTACAGCAATAATCCCGTAGAGATTGCGCTTGATTTTAAGAACAAGGGCGCACACTTTATGCACGTGGTTGACCTTGAAGGTGCAAAAACGGGCGAAACGCCTAATATAGAAGTTATAAAAACCCTTGTAAATGCGTTTGACGGATTTGTTGAAGTGGGCGGTGGAATACGCAGTATGGCGGTTATAGAAAGGTACTTGTCGGCTGGTGTAAATAGGGTAATACTTGGCACGTCTGCCGTTACTGATAGAGAATTTTTGGTTTCTGCTCTTGAAACTTACAAGGAAAAAATAGCGGTTGGCGTGGACCTTAAAGATGGTATGGTTGCAATTAAGGGATGGACGGAAAAGTCTGCGCTTGAAGGTTTTGCTTTCTGCAAAGAATTGCAAGAATTAGGCGTTAAAACCATTATTTGCACCGATATTAGCAAAGACGGTGCAATGAAAGGCGCAAATCACCAACTTTATAAAAGACTTAAAAACGAACTTTCAATAGACGTGATAGCCTCTGGCGGGGTTTCTAATTTAAGCGACGTTGAAAGATTAAAAGAAATTGACCTTTACGGTGCGATAATAGGCAAAGCGTATTACACGAAAGCAATAAATTTAGAACAGGCTTTGCAGGTGGCAAAATGATAACTAAAAGAATTATACCTTGCTTAGACGTTAAGGACGGCAGGGTTGTAAAAGGAGTAAACTTTCAAGGACTGCACGACGTTTCTTCGCCCGTGTCCTTGGGTAAATATTATAGCGATAACGGTGCGGACGAGTTGGTTTTTTACGATATAACCGCATCTAGCGAAAAAAGAGCGCTTTTTACCGACATTTTGAAAGAAGTAGCAAGCACTATTTTTATTCCGCTCACCGTTGGCGGTGGAATAAACACACTGGATGATTTTGATAGGGTGTTAAAGTGTGGGGCTGATAAAGTTAGCGTTAATTCGGGTGCGATTAAAAATCCCGACCTAATTTATCAAGCAGCAAAACGTTACGGCGACCAATGCGTAGTGCTTTCGGTGGACGCAAAGAGAGTGGACGGTGTTTTTAGGGTGTTTGCAAAAGGCGGAAGAGAAAACACGGGTATGGACGCAATAGAGTGGATAAAACGTGGCGTGGACAACGGTGCAGGCGAAATAGTGCTTAACTCTATTGATACCGACGGTGTTAAAGGCGGATTTGACTTAGAAATGCTAAAAGCCGTGTGCGACGTGGTTTCCGTGCCGGTAATAGCGTCTGGTGGTGCGGGAAATATAGAACATTTTGTAAAATTGTTTAAGACTTTGCCAAAAGTAGACGCAGGGTTAGCCGCATCAATATTCCACTTTGGCGAAGTTAAAATAAAAGATTTAAAACAAAACTTACAGGAAAACGGTATACCCGTTAGACTATAAAGGAGAAAATTATGATTGAGATTGAAAAACTTAAATTTGACGAACAAGGACTAATTCCCGCAATCGTAGTAGATACAATTACCAAAAAAGTGCTTACTCTTGCTTATATGAATAAAGAGAGCCTTAAAATAACAATGGAAAAAAATCTCACCTGCTTTTACAGTAGGTCAAGAAAAGAACTTTGGCTTAAGGGGGAAACTAGCGGAAACTATCAACACGTGGTTTCAATAACCGCCGATTGTGATTACGACGCTTTGGTTGTTGAAGTTGAAAAGGACGGCCCCGCTTGCCACTTGGGCAAAGATAGTTGTTTCCATAACGATTTATATTCTAATGCAGAATTGAACGGTTTTTCATTAGACGGACTTATGGAGTTGTTAAAAGGCAGAAAGAAAGATTTACCGCAAGGCTCTTACACCACCTATTTATTTGAAAAGGGCGTTGATAAAATTCTCAAAAAAGTAGGGGAAGAAAGTACAGAAGTTATTATTGCGGGAAAGGCGAACGACAAGGCGGAAACAATTTATGAAATTGCAGACTTAACCTATCACGTAATGGTGCTTATGGTAGAGATGGGCATTTCTTTAGAAGAAGTGCACCGTGAACTTGCATCTCGCCACGTTATCGACCACAAGGTTAAGCAGGAGAAAATGACTAAATGATAGACCTTGAAAGTTTAGGCAAATGCGACCTGCATATGCACACCGTGTATTGCGACGGCAAGAACACGGCGGAAGAAATGGTTTTATCGGCAATAGACAAGGGGCTTGATACCGTCGGTATTGCAACTCACTCGTTTACTGATATTGACCTTACTTATTGCATAAAAGAAAAGGACGTTTCGGTTTTTCAAAAGGAAGTAAATTCCCTAAAAGAAAAATACGCCGATAAAATACACGTTCTTTGCGGGGTAGAGCAAGATTATTATTCCAACTATTCAACCGACGGGTTTGATTACGTAATAGGCTCTGTGCATTACTTTTTTGTGGACGGCAAGTACTATCACGTAGACCATAGCGAAGAATATTTTTTAAACTCGGTCAAGACGGCTTTTGGTGGTGATTTTTATTTAGCCACAGAAAATTATTACAACGCCGTGTCAAACGTTATCGATAAAACGGGAGCGGATATTATAGGACATTTTGACCTTATGAATAAGTTTAACAAAGATAATAAATTTTTTGACGTTAAACACCCTCGTTACGTTGACGCTTATACAAAAGCACTTGAAAAACTTTTGAAAACTGGCAAGGTTTTTGAAATTAATACCGGTGCAATTTCAAGGGGATATAAAACACAGCCTTATCCACATACCGATATTTATAATATTATAAAAGATAACGGTGGCAAGTTCGTTTTGTCTAGTGATGCGCATAAAAAAGAAAATATCGCATACGAATTTTCAAAATGGCAAAAACTAATTTAGGGAGAATTTATGGCAGACTGGTTAGACACCGCCTTTTCAGCGTTTGACGGGTGCTTATTTAGGGTGATGAACTCGCTTGCGCAAAGTAATGGCGATTTCTTTACACCCTTTTTTAATTTCATATCGTTTTTTGCGACTAAAGGGCTTTTCTTAATTATACTTTCGGTGATTTTGTTGTTTTTCAAAAAGAGCCGAAGAGTGGGTTTTTGTATGCTACTTGCAATCGGAATAGGTGCGCTTTTAACAAACGTTTTTCTAAAGCCGTTCGTTGCGAGAGTTAGACCTTATGAAAAGCAAGTTTTGTATAGGCATTTTTGGTCGTTTGTCGGGGCGAACAAGGAAAGCGATTTGTCTTTCCCGTCAGGCCACGTAACGGCAACCGCCTCTTGTATGCTGGCGCTCTTTTTATCGACTAATAAAAAATGGAGTTGGGTTGGGTTAGTGTTTACAGCGCTTATGTGCCTTTCAAGAATTTATTTGATAGTGCATTACGCAACCGACGTTATCGGTGGGCTAATAGTGGGTTTCTCCGCCGGCATTATTTCTTATTTTATTGTTAGATATTTATATAAATTGTTAGCAAAAAGCCAAGATAAGCCTTTTAGTAGGTTTGTTTTAAGTGCAGATATAATCAATATTTTTAGAAAAAAATAAAAGTCGGTTAGTCCGACTTTTTGTCATATTAGGTCGAATAAGCGCATAAGTATTACTATTTATAAATAGGGGGATTGCTTGTGCGAGAAGATATAGAGAAACGGATTATCAAGGAAGCGGAACACGTTATCAAAACCGGCGATACGGTTAGAGCAACGGCAAAAGTGTTCCATTTTTCTAAGTCCACAGTTCACAAAGACGTTACCGAACGCCTTAAAAAGTTAGATTACGACCTTTATAAAAAGGTTAAAAAGGTTTTAGAATTTAACCTAAAAGAACGCCACATACGTGGCGGAGAAGCCACTAAACGAAAATATAGCGCAAAGATTTGACAATTTTGCGTAAAAGTTGTAAAATATATTTACTAAATACCTAAACTAAAAGGTGCGCCTGATAGTAAAGGGTTGGATATCAATTTTTGGAATTAGCAAGGCAAAAGCCTTGATAACTCACGTCCCGCCTTTGCCTATAATCAGGTAAGGGCGTTTCTTTTTTTAAGCGGGTTATAAACGGCGCATCTCTGCGTTGCACTCCGTGTTTCTTGGGTTGTGTACAAAAAGTACACGCCCCTGCGAAATCCTCGTGCGCCTTGACCTACTTGTTTCTAACCCACTTAACATCGGATTGTAAACGGCGCATCTCTGCGTTGCACTCCGTGTTTCTTGGGTTATAAACGGCGTTATGCGTCGTTTACTGTTCAAAGTTTTGACTTCAATGGACAAACTATAAATAAAAAATAAAGGAGTAATTATGAAAAGAATTTTAATTATTTTAACTGCAATGATATTGTCTTTAACCACTTTGTTTTCATTTGCGTGCGTAAATCAAAACGGTGGGGATAAAACGCTTGAATTTTATGCGCCCGACGGTGCGCCTGCACTTTCAATAGCAAAATTTATTAGAGAAAATGAAAATTTCGGTATTAATGCCACTATAAATTACAACGTGGTTTCATCAAGCGAAATCGGTGGAGTAATGGGGCAAGGGAAAGGCGATTTTATAATCATGCCCGTAAACGCCGCTAGCAAACTTTACAAGGCAAATGCAAATTCGCCTTACGTTTTAGCGGGAGTGGTAACACACGGCAATCTTTACCTTATGAGTAGCGACGGTACTAGTGATTTACAAGGTCTTAAAGGCAAAGTCGTTGGCGTAATAGGTCAAGGGTTAGTGCCAGATTTGACTTTTAAGGCAATTTTATCTGCTAACGGACTTTTAGGCGACGTGGTTGTTGGCGACACCGCTACTTCTGGAAAGATAACCTTGCGTTATTTTCCATCCGCACCTGATATGTTGCCTATTATGAAACAAGGGAAAATTACCGTTGGCTTAATTCCGGAGCCTGCGGCAACAAACCTAACAAAAATAGCAAACGATAAAACGTGGACGAGATTAGACGTACAAGAATTATACGACGCGCAAAATAAAGCCTACCCGCAAGCCGTTTTAATGGTTAAAAAGAGTGTTTATCAAGAATACAAGCAAAAGATAGACGATATGGCTCAATATTTCGATGCTAACGCTTTGTGGATAAAAGAAAACGTGGCGGACGCTGTTCAATCGGTAAATTCAAAATTAACGCAAGGGGCAACGCCAAGTTTAGTTGCAACAAATTTAAATAGTACGGTTATTGATAATTGTAAAATTTACTTTGAAAACGCAGAGAAATCTAAACTTGCGGTCAAAGAATATATAAACAAAATAATCGCAGTTGACGACAAGTCGGCAAAAGCGATTACTGATGATTTTTTCGCATAAGAAATGAAAGCAAACAAAAATAAACTCTTAAACTTAATACTGCCCGTGTTTAGCGTGGCTTGTTTAGTTATCGTTTGGGCGGTTGCGTCATTTACGATTGATAACGAGTATATTTTGCCGTCGGTTAGTCAAACGGCAAAAGAATTTGCCATGCTATTTTGTCAAACGGAGTTTTATTTAGCATTAACTTCAACCTTGCTTAGAAGTTTAATTGCCTTTATTGTTGCATTTATCTTAGGCGGGCTATGCGCAATTTTAGCATTCAAAATGCCTTTATTTTTGAAAGTAACACAGCCGATAATAGCAATAATTCGTGCACTTCCAACTATTGCAGTCGTTTTACTGTTGCTTTTTTGGACAAACTCTAAAATCGCACCTATTATAGTAACCACTTTGGTGGTTTTACCTACGATATACACGCAAATTATAAACGCACTTTTTGGGTTAGATAAAACGGTCGCAGAAGCGGGGCGAGTTGACGGCGCAGATGAAAAACAAGTTTTCTTAAATATAGAATTACCACAAATATTGCCCACCGTTTACGATACGATAGGCAGCGGTTTTTCGTTAAACTTCAAGTTGATGGTTGCTGCCGAAGTAATTGCACAAACGGCAAACTCTTTAGGTTTTATGCTGAATATTTCTAAGGTGTATTTTGAGATTGCAAAGATGCTTGCTTTAGTGTGTGTTTCGGTAATATTAGGCGTAATAATAGAAATAATCCTTGCTCGCTTATCTCGTAAAGCGGACGGGTGGCGATAAAAGAATAAGTTGAAACAAAAACGCAAACAAAAAACGCCCCGACTGAATTGTCGGGGCGTTTCCTTTTCAAGTTAAAATATTATCAAACGTTTCGTCAAAGATTTCGCAAAGTTTTGATAGCAAAGTAAAACTTGGCTCGCAAACACCTTTTTCCCACGCGCTTATGGTGCGTTGGTCAACGGATAACATATTAGCAAGCCCTTTTTGTGTTAATTTTTTAGATTGTCTTAACGATTTGAGATTTTCTGAAAATTTAATGTTTTTCATGTTCTTAATATTACCAAAAATCTTGGTAATATGTTTGACTTACCAAAATTCTTGGTATATAATTATAAAAAAAGAAAGGAGAAGAACAATGAAAAAATTAAAAATTATAATATCTTCATTACTTTTGGTGGCGTTATCTTGTTTTGCGGTTGCTTGTAGCGGAAAAGATAGCGGAGAAGTAGACGATTTTACTAAAAGCACTAAAAGTATATATACTGTTTATGCGGATTACGTAGAAGAAAAAGGCGAAACGCCCTTAACTTACGAAGAGTGGCTTGAAAGTATTCGTGGTGAAAAAGGAGATGATGGCTTTGGAATAATAAACGCCTATTTTAATGACAATCTTGAGTTGATTTTAGTTTTAGATAGTGGAGAAATAAATTGTGGACAAATGACCTTAAAAATTGAAAAGACAGCGCATAATTTTGTACGTAAAATCAACCGTGCTCAAAAAATTATTAAAGAAATATCCGATAAAATCTACGCACAGGCTAATTCTAAAGAAGCCATTGAGACGGCAGATTTTGTTGATTTGGTTTTTAATAAATATAACGCTATAACTGAATATTTTAGTGTTAAAAACGATATAAAAGAAATTTACGAATCATTAAAAAGTGATAAAAATTATCAAGAGATAAGTGAAATAATGACAGCATATCAAGAGTTGGAAAATACTTTTATCACAGGGTTGTATCAAAAAATAGAACAATTTTATCAAAACAACTCTAATAAAAGTGAAATATTAAGTCAAAAAGTAAATACTTTGCTATTGTTGCTGTTATAATTATAATATAATTTCTAT
>JAGCIP010000156.1 GCA_017648525.1 Clostridia bacterium | reverse complement strand
TCAATATTTTCTTTAGTTAACTCCTTGCCTTCTATGTTTGCAAGTAACGTTCCAAAAAATGCGTCGCCAGCACCCGTCGTATCAATCGGCTTAACCTTTTCGGTTGGGACTGTTCCGTATTCGCCGTTAATGTAATACATACTTCCACGACTACCTAGCGTTACGACTATTAGAGTATCTTTTCTATAAATACTTTCAATCCCTTCTAAAACGCCGTCTTTACCCGTGTAATCTCTAAGTTCGTCGTCAGAAAACTTGATTATGTCCGCTTGCTCAACGAAAGGTTTATAAGCGTTTAGCGCATCTTCAAAATCTTTATAAATATCCATTCTAAAATTAAGGTCAAAACTTAATTTTTTATTTAGTTTGCGTGTTTTTAGAACAACCTTACGAGCAAGTTCTTTGCCGTTTTCTTCTGAAAGCATTAATGAGCCAAGATGCACGATTTCAAGCCCCTTATAATCTTGAAAATCAACGCTATCAATGTCAATATTAAAATCTGCCGTATCGTGACGATAAAAAGCAAAATCACGTTCGCCGTCTTTTAAGGTTACGAAAGCAAGGGTAGTATTTCTTTCGGTGTCGCTTTGAATATCTAAACGGTCAAGGTTTGCTTTTTCCGCTTCTGCTATTAAAAACTTACCTATCGGGTCTTTCCCCACTCTACCTAAAAACGCAACGTCTGCACCAGCGTTTTTAGCATTGACCGCAACGTTAAACGGTGCGCCACCGCAAAAAGACTTAAACGTCATTGTTCCATCTACCGATTCACCTATCATATCGGCAAGAATTTCACCTATAGAAAGTATCATTGTCGCTCCTTTTTGATGCTAAATTATTTATAAATTTATTTTAGCACAATTATTAAAATATTTCAATAGTTTATTTGTTTTATTTTATTGTGTTTTTCTTTTTATAACACAAAAAAGGCATAGCGAGTAACTATGCCTTTAATTTTTAAAAATCGTCGTCCTGACGAGCTATTGACCTAATCTCCGGATTGTCTAAAAGTAGTTTGTTTATTTCGCTTGCCGTTATTATTTTATCCGTGCTAATTACAACGCTATAAACCACAACGTCGTTTTCTCTTTTAGCGCTTATTCTAGTAAAACGCTCAACCTTGAAAAGTTCTTTAATACGCTGGCTAACATCACCATTTTCGTCGGTAAAAACCACGTTCATTTTAACAAAATGATGAGAGTGAAACAATCTAACGTTTAAGTGCATTACGCATTGAACTAATATTATAAGCACGGTTGCAACAACAGCAACTGCGTACCAGCCAGCGCCAGCAGTCATACCTATTGCGGCGGTTGCCCAAATTCCCGCTGCGGTTGTTAATCCGTGCACGACTTCTTTATGATAGAAAATCATACCTGCACCGATAAAACCTATGCCCGAAACAATTTGTGCAGCAACCCTAGAAGTATCTGCGTTCGTGAAAGCAAACAAGGATATAAGCATATAAAGGCAAGACCCTATACACACTATAGTGTGAGTTCTAATCCCCGCTTCCTTAAAGCGCATCTTTCTTTCAAACCCAATAGAAAAACCCAAAACTAAGGCTAATGCAAGACGAAAAGAACAAGTCAATATTAATTGTAAGTCCATAATTTAATCTCCTAAAAAACATTTGAGCGACAAGCATTTTCTTTTCAATACTTATCGCTAATATATTATAAATTTTTGATTTTTATGATTATATACTATAAAGTATATTTTGTCAATAGGTTTTTTAAAATTTAAGCGTAAATTTTTGCTTTATTAAAGCTCAACTTTTTCGCTTTTAACTTCATAAACTTCGGCAAGTAAAAGTACAAATAAAATTACACAACTAAACGCCGACGTTTTATTGTATAATCTTTGTTTTTTCTAATATTAAAGTTGTAATATATTATTATATTTTAAAAAAAACGTAATAATCTATTGACGATTTGTTTTTTTAAGTTTATAATGTTATTAATAAATATATGGAGAGTATAAACATATGGATTTAAAGAAATTGGCACTTGAAGAGTATAATAATCCCGATTATGCAATTCGTAGGGGCGGAGTAAACGGCAACGCATTTTGGAACATACAAGCGCAAGCATTTATGTTCTGCCCGTCGTTCGATTTTGCACCATTCCCCGGTTGCACGAATTATTTATTTGAAGCACAAGACGAAAGCGGAAAGACTTATTCTTTCAACGCTAACAACTCTTACGCTCTTTTAACTCCTATTTGGAATGATTTGCAACCTGGTCAAATTCAACTTTACGTGTACGCTTTGAACGGAGAAGGCAATAAAATTGCTATGATTGGTGCAAGGAGTTTCCATAAATCAGCACCATTTACTGGTGAGTATCCCCCCGAAGCAGTCGACTACCGCACTTGCGCTAAAAAGGCTTATGACTATTTGTTAACTATTCCGTACGTTAGTGATTGGGCAGAAGGTAAATACAACACCGACTATGACCTCGGAATGTTTTTAATCAAGATGAACGCTGCTATCATAAACGCTATGTTAAACTACGCTAAGTTGAGCCCAGAAAACGCTGAAAAGGCTATGGCTATTGCTAAAAACGCGGCTGATTTTATGATAAAAGTTTCAGCACCAAAGGGCTCACCTTTAGAAGGTCTCCCCCCCACGTATTACTGGAGCCCAGACATTGAAAACAGCATGAAACACCACGGCACCGTTAGTCAAAGATTAAACACTACAATGTTAATTTATCCTTGTAATGCTGGCGCTGCTTACTTAAATTTGTACAAGGCTACAAATGATAAGAAATATTTTGATGCCGCAATGAAAATTGCAGAATACTATAAAGCTAACGTTTGTGAAAACGGTACTTGGCATCAAATGTTGTCGGTTGAAACAGGCGAATCTCTCGCTTCAAACTACAGCATTCCTACGTCAATCACCGCTTTCTTATATAAAGTTTACAAACTTACTAATGATGAAACGTATAAAACCCTTTCTGAAAACGGAATGAAATATTTATGGAACAACACCGTTAAAGATTTCCATTGGGAAGGTCAATTTGAAGATTCAGGATTATCTCAACATTATTCTAATATGACCCACTTTAGTGCAAGTTCTATCATTAAAGATATCTTAGACAACCACAGCGACAACCCTGAATATGTTGAATGCGCTAAAGAATTGATGAGATATATTGAAGACCAATTCGTAGTATGGGATAAACCTCAAAAATATCATAGACACGGAAATGCTGACTATTGGTCATATCCTGCTGGATTAGAGCAATACAATTGGTATGTGCCGATTGACACTTCAACACTTGGCATAGCAAGCTCTTTCATAAATATGCATAAGCTTACAAAAGAACCATTATATTTAGAAAAAGCAAAGGCTTTGGCTAATACTGTAACTAGAATGCAAAATGAAGAAAACGGCTTGATTCCCACACACTGGAAAACTAAAGATTGTAAAGAAACCGGTGGCGATTTATGGATTAACTGTTTAATAGCGTCTGCAAATAGATTGTTTGAATTTGCAGAATATTTAGATACTCTATAAACCATTACTAAAAAGAGATTTTCTAATTTTAGAAAATCTCTTTTCTTTAACAAAGAAAGGCACGCTCGTTAAATAACGAGCGTGCCTGTTTTGATTCGTTGATATTTTATTATGTATTGAGTGCTTCTTGAACTGCAACTGCAACCGCAAAAGTCATTAAAGCCTGTGGGTTGATATTATTTTTGTAATTCATTCAGTATCTCGCGGCTGATTTTTACAACTGCGTCAGCAACTGTGGCTGTATAGGGCGAGGTTCTCGCCTCATATCCTCCTTCGGCAAATGCAGAACTTGACGGAAAATATCCCTCTTTTGCATTTGTGTTTATTGAAGGGCATATCATGTCCCATCCCTCTGTTTCTTTTATTTTCACACCAATTTCGGTAAAAGGCTCACCTGGTATTCCAATAAAAGCAACATTTCCTATGCCTACTCCCGAAAAAGGCAAATCGTAAAACTTTGGACCGTTTTCCATCCTGCACATTCTCAAAGCTTCAGCAACAACCGTAGTAAGTTCCATTCCTGTATACGGTATCAAGTCATCCCTTCCTTCTTCGTGAAGTCTTTTATACTCACGTGCTCTCGGCATATCGGAGGGGCATGGAACGTTTGCCGGAACTCTGAGATTTTTCTTGATAACGTTGATTTTATCAACCTCAACGTATTCCACTTTATCGTAAATCTGCAAAACTGTACCGGCAAGCGCACGTCCGACAAATCTAGCCATTCCGGGGCTTTTCATTTCATTATCAAAGCTTATCTCAGTGTCATTCATATCGCTCTTTGTCGGAAAAACATTTGTACTTCCAACATCTCCCTGTGCTCCTATGAAGCATATGCATTCAACGTCAAGAGCGAGGTCGAGTGTTTTTTTAATCCAATGAACAAAGTCCGCAGAAATCAGTTCGCCTCCGATAGTGTCTGCGTGCAAACCGTAATTTAATACAACTATGCTTTTTCCGCCCTCACGGTCAAAGCGCAAAACATTTACTCTGTTATCAAGCTCGCCTATCGGTTCGACAATATTCTCATTATTAATAGGAGGGCAGGTTTGCGTTGAACCATCCTTCATTTTGTATCTTCTTATGTAGGCAATTCTTTCGGGGGCTCTACAAACCGCATAACCCATTCTTGCAGGTTTTAAGTCAGAAATTGCAAGTTCGACAGCAGAAACAACTCTTTTTGTTAAAAAAGAACGGTATCTATCTATCATTTCATCATCCATAACGAACATATCTCCGTGTTGCGCATATGGTGCAGTATGAGTATGGGTACAAGATATTATTATGTTTTTGGTATCAATTCCTGTATTCTTCTTCACCTCGGAAGCAATACTATCAACGACACTTTTAACCAGTCCGCAATTGTCTATGCTTACCATAACGATAGTTTTGTCACCAAGCTTAATTGCAAGCGCTGATGCTGTCAAGTCATCAAGAACCCCTTTAACGAAGCGAGGAACGTAGTAGCCATATATAGGTGTCCCAATTTCTGCGTTAATAGACATACTTCCAAAGCCGATATTTAATTTTTCCATTTACCATTCCCGTCCTTTTTAAGAGATACAGCTATAGATAATTATAGAGCATCGCAAAATCAATTGTCAACAAGTCAAGATGCAAATTTGCAATTGCCCTGTATAAAAATTGAACACATCACGAACGAAAATACGTTTATGATGTGTCTAATTTGTTTTATTATTAATTTTTGTTTTATAAGTTTTTTACAATACTAAACTGAATATTTAGCCATTTCAAAAACCTTAAAATAATCAGTAAAAACCTAATTATTTATTTAATGCTTCTTGAACTGCAACTGCACAAGCAACGGTCATACCAACCATCGGGTTGTTACCAGCACCAATTAAGCCCATCATTTCTACGTGAGCGGGAACTGAAGAACTACCAGCAAATTGAGCGTCACTATGCATTCTACCCATAGTGTCAGTCATACCGTAAGAAGCATGGCCTGCAGCCATATTGTCTGGATGTACAGTTCTACCAGTACCGCCACCAGAAGCAACGGAGAAGTATTTAACGCCGTTTTCGTTACAC
>JAGCIP010000155.1 GCA_017648525.1 Clostridia bacterium | reverse complement strand
TTTTCAAAAAGTCGTGTTATAATAGACTTAGCCTTTGTCGTGAGTGGTGTCCGACTTTGGCAAAAATGTGTTATTCAAAAATTTAAAATGGAGGTTTATTTTTTGGCAAAAATTGATTATTCTTACAAAGCGCAAGTCTTATCGACTGACCTATGCAAAAAGGTTAATCAGATTGACAAGGCTATTTACGCTAAACACTTGCTCGATACAACGGGCGAGTTACTTACAAATACTTTAGATTATGACACCGCTCTTCGTGAACGGTGTTTTTTGTTAGAGCAAGACGAGAAAGCCTATCTTGAAGCAGAAAAACTTAACAAGGCACGCTATAAGCGTGTTACACGTTTAAAGACTCGTATTTCTTCAATGCTCCGAACATCTCCGACTGTCGTCTTTCTTACGCTTACTTTTACCGACAAAGTTTTAAAAAACACCACCGAAGAAACTCGCAGACAGTATGTTCGCCGTTTTCTCTCAGAATACTCTGAAAATTTTGTTGCAAACATTGACTTTGGCGCAAAAAATCACCGTGAGCATTATCACGCCGTTATTGACTGTAAAGTGCCTACTAAAGAGTGGCAATTTGGACACGCTCTTGCCGAGATTGTTCAAGCCCCGGAAGATAAAAAGAGAGTCCCTAAACGCTATCTAGATTTATCTGCAGAAGAGCAAAAAAGACTAGTTAAACAAGACCACGAGAAACGACTTTCAAAATACATAGCAAAACTAACAAATCACGCTATAAAAGAAACGACTCGACGCTCTGCAATAATCTACTCTAGCCCTAAAAATCGCTCGAAACGACAAGAAACGACAAAAGACGACGATTTACTCGTTATACGGACTAAAAAAGGCAACCACGCCCTTTTAATCGCTTGTAACGACAATTTGCCGTTTTGAGTTTAGACTCTGTTCTATCCATCGCCAGATGGAAAGCCTTTTCGCCCCACCCGAAAGGGCTTTTTTTACCCCCCCCTTTAAAAACAAGTGAAGACAAAAAAAGATGGGTGGCTCCCCGACCCTCTGACCCTTGCCAAACGAACGCTCTGAAAGATACGCTCTGAGAGTGTTACAACGGATAACAGCCGAATGCTCTGTTGCGAGTCTGAGAGGCTCACCGATTTGGGCTACTGAGGGGGCTTCGGGGGAACAGTCTTGTTCCCGAGCCCCTAGCCCGTCCGACTCCTTCATTTCTTATGGCGGGTATTCTTTACTTGATATACCCGCCGTTAGAGGTATAAAAACGAGTGACAAAAGTTTTAGAAAAAGTTACTTGACAAACACTTGCTTGTGTGTTATAATCTTAGTGTCAATTGAGTCAAGAAAGACCAAAGGATAGCACAATTTAGAAAACACCACCGAAAGAGAACACCTAAAGGTGTTTTTTTTCATATATCGTGAAATTTTAGCGAAACTTTTAAAAATCATTGCAATTTTCAAAAAGTCGTGTTATAATAGACTTAGCCTTTGTCGTGAGTGGTGTCCGACTTTGGCAAAAATGTGTTATTCAAAAATTTAAAATGGAGGTTTATTTTTTGGCAAAAATTGATTATTCTTACAAAGCGCAAGTCTTA
>JAGCIP010000154.1 GCA_017648525.1 Clostridia bacterium | reverse complement strand
GCACTTAATAAAATCGTTTACGAGTAAAACTAAAATGAAATTTGCTTTTCCCGATAAATTTGTTAGTTCAAAAAGTTTTATCGACCTTTGTAACGTGGTTAAAAGTTACGGTTACGACGGCGTTGAAATTTGCGACGTGAAAAAAGAAAAAACCCAACATCAAGATAGCATTTTCCGTTCGTCTGTTACGGGTGATGCTAAAAGAAAATTAGTAAATAGAAAAATTGCAATCCCTGTAATAACCTGTCCGAGCAAAATAAACCGTTCGGTAGACGTAAATGCGATTACCGAGTGCGTAGAATATGCGTCGTTAGCGTCGGTTAGCGGAGTTGTTATTCAAATCGAAGATGACCTTACGGCAAAAGGTCTTGAAAGCGTTTTAACTCCCGCAATTCGCTCGGCAGAAGAAAACGGAGTTTCATTACTGATTGAAACTTGCGGTGCTTTGGTAAATACGAAGAAAGTTTTAGAAGTTATAAATTTTTTTGGCACGGCGTCACTAAAAGTGTGCTGGAATATTAGAGAAACGTATTTTACTGCGGGCGAAAGTGCAGATGCTACTATACAAACGCTCGGTGCGTATATAGGTTACGTTCGTTTAGGCGACAAAAAAGACGGCAAGGACGTGTTGATAGGTCAAGGCGAGTTGCCCGTTAAAGATTTCGTTAATGCGCTCCGTTCTCTTAATTACGACGGATACGTTGCGGTAATGGAGTCTAGCGACGTTTCTTCTACTGATATTTTGCTTACGCATTTTAAGAGTTATCTTTCAACAAACACGCAAGTCGCCCCAACTAAAACTTTTTACTATAATCGTGCTAAAACAGGCACGCATCCTTGGAAAAAGTATGACGTTTTAGACCTTACTTTTTCAGAAGTTTTAGATAAAATGGTCGAGTATTATCCCGATCAGTATGCTTTTAAGTATACGACTTTAGATTATACTAGGACGTATTCGCAGTTTAGAGACGACGTTGATAAGGTTGCCGCTGCGCTTATTTCGTTGGGGGTTCAACCAGGGCATCACGTTGCTATTTGGGCAACCAACGTTCCACAATGGTTTTTGACTTTCTGGGCAACGGTAAAGATAGGTGCGGTTTTAGTTACCGTTAATACTGCTTATAAAATACACGAAGCCGAATATCTTTTAAGGCAATCTGATACCCATACTTTGGTTATGATTGACAGTTGTAAAGATTCTAACTATAAGGAAATAATTGAAGAATTATGTCCAGAACTTAAAAATATTAAGGCGGGACAACCGTTATATTCGGAAAAATTACCTTTCTTGCGCAACGTTATAAGCGTTGGGTTTGAAATGGACGGCTGTTTGGAGTGGAAAGAATTTGTTAAACGTTCTTCACTCGTTCCGCAAGAAGAAGTTAGAAGACGTGCATCTTCTGTAAAGAGTGACGACGTTTGTAATATGCAATACACTTCGGGAACAACGGGCTTTCCAAAAGGCGTTATGCTTACGCACGGAAATATCGTTAATAACGGTAAAATCATAGGCGATAGAATGGATATATCTACGGCAGACAGGATGATGATTCAAGTGCCTATGTTCCATTGATTTGGCATGGTGCTTTCAATGACAAACTTAATGACCCACGGTGGAACTATTTGTCCTATGCCGTATTTTTCACCTAAGTCTTCGCTCGCTTGTATTAACGACGAAAAAATTACTTGTTTTAACGGCGTTCCTACAATGTTTATTGCAATGTTTAACCACGCTGATTTTGCAAAGACTGATTTTTCGCATATGAGAACGGGTATTATGGCGGGTGCAAACTGTCCCGCAGACTTGATGCGTAGAGCGGCAGACGAAATGAATATGAAAGAAATCATTAGTGTTTACGGTCAAACGGAAGCATCTCCAGGTTGTACTATGGGCGAAGTTAACGAAGATATCGACCACAGAGTTGAAACGGTTGGAACGGCTTTCCCTGGCGTTGAGTGCAAGATTATCAATCCCGAAACGGGTGAAGAACTTCCTGACGGGGAAAACGGCGAATTTGTTGCTCGTGGTTACAACATAATGAAAGGTTACTATAAGATGCCCAAGGCAACAGAGCAAACGATTGATGCGGAAGGCTGGTTGCATAGCGGGGACATTTGTTGTAGAACACCCGACGGCTATTATAAGGTAACGGGTAGACTTAAAGATATGATTATTCGTGGTGGCGAAAACTTGTATCCAAGAGAAATAGAAGAATTTTACTTAACAAACGAAAAGGTTAAAGACGTTCAAGTAGTTGGCGTTCCCGACCCGAGATACGGAGAAGAGTGCTGTGCGTATATTATTTTGAAAAAAGGTCAAACGGCAGACGCTAAAGAGATGACCGAGTATGGTAACGCACACATGGCAAAACATAAAGTGCCGAGATATTTCGTGTTCGTTGATGAATTCCCAATGAACGCCGCCGGTAAAATATTAAAGTATAAAATGCGTGAAGACGCAATTGAAAGAATAAAAAATTTATAGTAAAATAGGAGAGAGAATTATGCAGGAAATTAAAATTGTAAAAGCAAAGACGCTTAAAGAAAAACCTGATTTTTCAAAATTAGGTTTCGGCAAATATTTTACAGACCACATGTTCGTGATGGACTACTCCGATAAAGAAGGTTGGCACGACGCAAGAATAGTTCCGTTCGATTATATTCCTATACACCCCGCATCAACCGTTTTGCATTACGGTGCGGAAATTTTCGAGGGGTTAAAGGCTTACAAGACGGATGACGGATATCAAATGTTCCGCCCGATTGAAAACGTAAGAAGAATGAACGATTCGGCAGAAAGACTTTGCCTTCCTGCGCTTGATGAAGAATTTACTATTAAAGCGCTTACCGAATTGATAAACATTGATTACGACTGGATTCCAAATGAGCCGGGTACGTCTCTTTATATTCGTCCGTTTATGTTTGGTAACGACGAATCTTTGGGCGTTCACGCAGTTCACAATGCAACGTTCGTTATAATACTTTGTCCAGTTGGTAGTTATTATGCAGAAGGACTTAACCCCGTTAAAATTAGCATTGAAAGTGAAGACGTTAGAGCCGTTCGTGGTGGTACTGGCTATGCAAAGTGCGGTGGCAACTACGCTGCAAGTTTGAGAGCAGGAAAGCGTGCTGCGGAAAAAGGTTTCTCGCAAGTTCTTTGGCTTGACGGTGTTGAAAGAAAGTACATTGAAGAAGTTGGCGCTATGAACGTTATGTTCAAGATAAACGGAGAAATCATTACTCCGTCGCTCACAGGTTCAGTTCTTCCTGGTATTACTAGAAAATCTAGTATTCAAATTTTGAGAGAGTGGGGATATAAAGTAACCGAAAGATTACTTTCAGTTGACGAACTTATTGAAGCCGCTGAAAACGGAACGCTTGAAGAAGCGTGGGGTACGGGTACGGCTGCGGTTATTTCTCCTATAGGACATCTTTTCTATAAAGACGTTGACCACGTTGTGTCTAACAACCAAATAGGTGAATTAACCCAAAAACTTTACGACGAACTCACCGGTATTCAATGGGGTAAACGCCCAGACGAACGTAACTGGTGCTTAAAGGTGAAAATTTAATGTTTGATAAACGTGTAAACGTGTTTATGGGGCATTATGGTAGTGGTAAAACCTTTGTTGCGGTCAATTTTGCACTTGCCTTAGCAAATGCGGGAAAACCCGTAAGCATATACGACCTTGATATTGTCAATCCGTATTTTAGAACGGTTGACGCACAAAAAAAATTGCAAGAGGCGGGAGTGGAACTAGTCGTTTCTCCGTTTGCAGAAACGAACGTGGATTTGCCTGCAATGAATGCAAAGTCTTATAAAATGCTCGACGATAAATCTCGTTTTGCCGTTGCCGATATCGGTGGCGACGACAGAGGGGCGCTTGCATTAGGGCGTTTTGCACAAAGGATTAAAGAAGAAAATGATTACGAAGCCTTGTTCGTTATCAATAAATTTCGCCCTGAAACACGTGATATTGACGGTGTTCTTGCCATTAAAGAAGAAATTGAAAGGTCGGGAAAACTCCCTTTTACCGCTTTAGTTAACAATGCGAATTTAGGTGATGAAACCGACGAAAATACTATTATCCAGGGTTACGAGTTCGTTAAAGAAGTATCAAAAATCACGGGTCTACCCGTTAAATTTACCGCAGTAAGACAAGACCTTATTCGTGGTGAAATTAGTAAAATAAAACAAATACTGCCGATAACGCCGATAAAATACGGCGATTGGCAATAAAGGAGAAAATATGGCAAAAGTTACTTTTGACGTAGAGCGTTGCAAAGGATGCGGACTTTGCGAAACTGTTTGTCCGAAACAAATTATCGCGCTCTCTAAAGAAAAAATTAATCTTAAAGGCTACCATGCCGCAGAAATTACAGACCAAAGCAAATGTATAGCGTGCGCTT
>JAGCIP010000153.1 GCA_017648525.1 Clostridia bacterium | reverse complement strand
GGAGTAATGCCTTTATTGAGCATACTACTTCTTTGAGCAACGCCAAAACGTTGTTGCTCGTCACAAACACAAAGGGAAAGTTTTTTGAACTCAACGTCGTCTTGTAATAGTGCGTGCGTACCTACTAAAAGGTTAATTAAACCGTCTTTTACCGCCTGTTTAATTTCTCTTTTTTCTTTAGCCGTCATAGACCCCGTGATTAGCCCGACGTTATAATCGGGAAACGCCTTTTGGCAAGCAAAATAATTTTGGCGTGCTAAAACTTCGGTTGGCGCAAGCATCAAGGCTTGATAACCGCTATTTATTGCAATAAAAATAGCGCAATTACTTACCGCCGTCTTTCCACTTCCAACGTCGCCTTGCATGAGCCTATTCATAACCTTTCCGCTCGTCATATCAGAAAAAATATCGTTTACAGCTGTCTTTTGCCCGTCAGTAAACTCAAAAGGAAACCTTTCACTAATAAAGGTCAAAAGTTCTTTTGCTGTAGTAGAATATTTGTTTATTCTAACTTGCTCTCTCCCACCTTTTATTAACTTAAAAGCGGAAATAAGTGCAAAATATTCTTCAACCGCAATTCTATTTGATGCTTTTTTCTCATTTTCAAAACTGCTTGGATTATGCACTTCTCGATAGGCCGAATACAGGTCGCTTAGTTCATACTTTCTCTGCAATTCTATAGGAATAATGCTTTGTGGCTTTTCAATATCAACGGCTAATCTTATAGCATCACGAACTACTTTTTGATTTAGCGAACCTTTTAGGGGATACTGCGGAACTATTCCTTTTAGTCTAAACGCTTTTTCTAGAAGTTCAAAAGACGGGTTTACTAAACTAATCACGCCAGAATCTTCCCTTACACGCCCGTAAAAAAGATATTCATCACCAAGTTTTAATTTATTTGCAACGTAGGGCTGATTAAACCAAACAACAGGAAAAACCATACCTTCTTGCTCACATACGGCTTTAACTATTCCACCACGGCGGTAATATCTCGTAGACGGCAAACTTACCACCTTTCCCGTAGTCAACACAACGTCGTTATGATAGGCGTATTTTAAGGGTTGACGAGCCCGCATATCTAAATAAGCGCGCGGAAAATACCGCACTAAATCAGCAGTATCAAAAATCCCTAATTTATTAAAATCTTGTTCACGTTTTTCGTTTATTCCACGAATTTTTGTAATTTCCATACGCTCCTATCAAAAAAGGGAAAGAATTTCTTTCCCCTTGTTTTATTCCATAGCAATATAATAGTAATATATCGGTTGACCGCCGTAATGAATTTCAACGTCACACTCGGGATATTTTTCCATAATAGCCTTTTGGAGTTTCGTTGCATCTTCTTCACTAACGTCTTGTCCGTAGTATAAGGTAATAATTTCTTCACCACGACGAAGTTTTTCGATTAATTCAATGGTAACCTGACTTACGTCTTCACCCTTTGCTAAAATCTTCTTGTCGTCAAGCCCCATAACGTCGCCAACTTTTAAATCGAAACCATAAAGTTTAGTGTTTCTAACAGCATACGTTACTTGTCCAACCGCTACCATATCGATAGCATGAATCATATTTGCCTTATTTTCGTCTACCGGAAGTTCAGGATTAAATGCTAATGCAGCGGCAAAACCTTGCGGTATGTTCTTAGTTGGTATAACGTGAATTTTCTTGTTTTCCACTAATGATTTTGCTTGTTCTGCAGCAAGAATAATGTTCTTATTATTAGGGAACACAAACACGTTTTCTGCATTTATTCTGCTTACGGCGTTTGCTATATCGTTAGCGGACGGGTTCATTGATTGTCCACCTTCAATAACTGCATCTACCATAAGGTCTTTGAATAT
>JAGCIP010000152.1 GCA_017648525.1 Clostridia bacterium | reverse complement strand
AGGAACGCAAAGAGATTAGAGAAGTTAGACGAATATATGATAAAGGTATTCAACATAACGTTCGGAAACCGTATAATGAAACAAATCAACACGTACATACCGGTATACGTAGCGTGTGGTGGAGAAGAATTAGAAGCGTTAGACGACATATTGAGCAAGAAAGTATTAAGGAAATTAGAAACGCAAAACCCAGTATACATAAGGAGTGCGGTAGACGGATTCTGTGATTATCTTGACGAGTTGTTTGGACAAGACAAGATGAAACTTTGCAAAGAATACGTTCAACGCATAAAGAAAAACGTTTAGTAAGGAAAATTTATAATGAATCAATTAGACGTCTTATATCGTGCCTTAACTGAATATAGAAAAAACACTAAAGACGATAGAGAGTGCGTTGTTCAACGTAACGCCATATCTTCTGCTAATGCGCAAGGAGATTTGGTGGAGATTGTACGCAATACTTGTCATATAGAACAAGACTGGATTGAAGCCATTGAAAAGGGGTTAGAATACGTTGAAAAGTGCATAAAGGAAGAAAGACAGTTTATTCGTTCTAATGGTGAAGTTGAACCGATTGAAAAGGTTAAACGTGTTTCACAAGCATCAGTAGAGCATCTTGCAAAGCACAGCGATTTGCTTACTCGTGAACCAGAAGAAGGAAAGGACGTTATTCCCGACAGTCTTTACGTGGTTGAAAGATTAAGTGATTTTGCCGTATATGAAAATAGGTTTTTATATATGCTACTTTGCTATTTGCGTGATTTTATCTCACTTAGATACGAGCGCATAGTAGAAGTTACAAATACCTATACGGGCAAACTTTCTATGAATAAGGTGGTAATTGAGACCAACCGTAGAATTGAATATCAAGTACAGTTATTTGAAGAAAAGAAAAACGACGAGTATTTGAGAAATCATAACGACGCTCAAGAAACTATTGAAAGAATACTTTTAATTTATAAATCGGTAGTGCATTTTTTAAGCACACCGCTTATGAACGAAGTTTCTAAAGCGCCGATGCTTAAACCGCCAGTCACCAGAACTAACGTTTTAAGAATGAACAAAAACTTCCGTCAAGCACTTGCACTTTACGAATACGTAACGGCGTACGACAAAGACGGATATGAAATTATAACTAACAAAAAGTCACTTTCGCCGTTCGTTGGGGTGGTGGCTGATGAAATTGCGGAAACGGTGGAATTATCTTCCTTTTTGACATACGAACACGGTTTGGGAATAAGCAATTATTTTAAACAAAACTGGCAAAGAGAAGAACATAAACGCAAACAGGAAGAGCAAGATAAACTTGTTGAACAGTTAAATAATATTCGCAAACACTTAAAAGATGGTGGCGTTTCTCCCGAAGAATATATTTTGCTACTTGAAAAGAGAATTAAAGACCTTGAACAAAATCAAGAAGATATAGCAAGTGCTTACGCCACGGTTGACGAACTAACTAAAGAGAACGAAAAATTAGCGTTTAAGTTAAAGACCACAAGGGAAAGGGTTAACTTCTTAGAAGACGAAGTGGTTAGACTTAACTTAAAATACGAAGAAGATATGAAAGCGGAAAAACTCCGCCACGAAGAAGAAGTAAAAGCGCTTACCGAAGGCTATGAAACGCAAATTGACAATATCAACAAGACGCATGCCGAAGAAGTTGAACGCATAAACACCGAGCATGCGGAAGAAGTTGAGCGCATAAATAGCGAATATCAAGAAAAGATTGAAACGCTTAATACCGAGCACGCAGAAGAGATTAAAAAGATAAACGCAGAGCACGAAAGCAAACTTGAAAGCGTACACGCTGATTACACCGCAAAGATTAACGCACTAGAAGAAAAGCATAAGCAAGAAGTAGAAGAAATTAACACGGCAACGCAAAAAATGAAAGAAGATTTAGAGCGTGAAATAACGGACAGAAACTACATTATTGCAAAAGAAAGAATGGATCACACCGAAGAGATTGAAAAACACGAAAAAATCCATCAAGACGATTTGAATACCATTAAGGAAATCAATTCTAAATGCGAGAGAATTTCCGACGAAAAAACTTTGGCGGAAGGAAGACTTCAAGCAATGCGTTCGGAATACGGACTTATCAAACCAGACGAAGATTTCTCTAGCGAAGCAAAGACGGACGAACTTGAACATCAGTATTTGGTATTTAAGAAATTCTTTAAGAACGAGTGGAAAAAGACCAAGAAAATTATAAAGAAAAACGCCTTTATCGTGGCAAATCAAGAAGAAGAGCAAAGAAGTAAAAATAAGAAAGAGAAAACGCTTTCTAAAAACGAAGAAAACAAAGAAACACCAAAGGACGACTCGCTAGGAGATTAGTAAATGAAAGAAAGTAAGAAAAAATATATAATCTTAATAGTGCTTTTAGTTGTCTTTGGCGCAATTTTGGCTATGGCGTTTGCCGAGTTTTTGCAAAGCGATAGCGAAGTGCCTATAATTAGGAACGAGATAACCTATATTATAGTAATTGCGCTTGGCGTTCTTTTGGTTGCGTTATTTGCTATGCTAATTGCCGTTGCCTTTACTAAAAAGAGAGTTATAAAAGATTCTTCTGAAGTAAAGTTTAGCGGAACGCTTAAAGTTGGAAACGTAACCTCTGAAAAAAAAGGCAAGAGAGCGCAAGATGAAGAGGAGGGCGAAGACCGTTCAAGATTCTATATGTTAAGCGAATTAGACGCCAACCGTGGGAGATTTTTTAAGAACGACTATAACGACGGAATAACGCTAAAGATATTATGCGACGAATTTAGAGCGTTTGCATGCAGTAAGTTAAGATTGTATTACAGCATAGACGATATAAGAAAATTCATAGCGGGCATGTCT
>JAGCIP010000151.1 GCA_017648525.1 Clostridia bacterium | reverse complement strand
TAGAAAGCACCTTCTCTATTAGATACAACTTTATCGGTAAGCAGGTCAAAAAGTTCATAACCTTTTTCAATTTTTACCGTAAACTTTCTTTCCACTAAATCTTGTGCAAAATTAAGGTCGAATAAGTTCAAATAATAATCGTCATTATCCTTAAACAAAATCATCTCAACGTATTTGCTTGTATCAACTTGTATTTTTTGCTCGATATTTCTTTTGACAATATTTACAAATATATATTTGAAATTTTCTCTTTCATCATTTTCAATAGTTGCACCCGACCAAATAACTTTACCTTTTCCGTAATTTACTTCTACTAACGCTGGATTTTCTGTGTGCTTTGCAGGAGGATTTGAGTGAATTGAAGCAAAAATACTATTATCATCAGGGTCCGTAAGTGGTAGAACTATTTTTGCCTTTACTTCTCCGTTATTAAATTTTGCTATCGGTAATTTATAGGTTATAGGCAATGGATATTCCGCATTAAACTCACCAAATATTTCGTTATAGTCATTATCTATTGGCTCAACGTATGCTTGTACTTCATCATAACCTTTATACACGTGTTTATATGGACTTTCCCCAAATGTTTCGCCTATAATTTCCCCGTCAAAAAATTCTTTTATCAATCTACTATCAGATTTCCCTGACAAATATAGTGCTCCACCTTGTTTAACGTAGTCAACAAATTTTAATATTTCAGGATTATTAAAATCTTCTAATGCAGGGGCGATAATCAGTTTATATCGTTGTAAATCTTTTAAACTTCCATTTGCAATAAGTTTAAATGGAATATGTTCTTCGATAAGCGTTCTTGCTGCTCTCAAAGCACACTCTTTGTTATACGCTTTTCCGTCTGACGAAAATTGAGTTGTGCTGTCAAAATATATTGCTACTTCTGCAAACAAATCGCCTTTATCCATGTAATGTTCATAAGGTATTTGTTTTTCAAAAACTTTGCATAATCTATCATAGGCTCTTTCATCTAGCGTTCCGTCTGGGTTAATAGCGTCAATAATAAGTGATGCGCCGTGATGTGCCGCAGTAAGCATTACTTCCGATTCTAATTCAAGTTCCGACTTTGATATGGTATGCTCACGAAGTTTTTTATTACAACGACAAGTCATATATTCAAACGGTTGATTTTTAGTTATTGTATGATAATACTTGCAAGTAAACGAGTGATTATATAAATCACCATACAAATCACCACCTGTAAATTCACATGCCTCGTTTATTCCCTCTGTCGAACCAGCAAGCCAGTCACAAGCAATACCCGCTGCAAAATTCAATTCGCAAGTAGCAAAAGGTAAAATCTCTTTAGACTTTTCACTAATAAACATTGCAAATTCTGCCATCCATTGCTGACGCTTCTTAACGTAAGAGCGCCACTTTTCGTCTTTCCAATCCAATTGTTCGGGCATTTCTCCGCCGACTTCTTTTTTCCAACGCTCTTTACAAGCATCACAATGACAAGTAACTTCCCAATATGGCATATCGTAAAATATTCCGTCTAAATTAGGAAACAGCACTGCCATTTCTTTCATTTGAGCAATAACGAATTTACGGTATTCTAAATTGTTTGGACAGCACAAACCATATCTTTGCCCATTATCACGCCAGGTTTTTCCGTCCGCATAAACCATTTCCCACTCCGGATGAGTTTCAGCTGCCCAGTTGTTGAAAATTAAGCTATAATATCCAACGACTTTCATACCGCCGTTTTTGCATTTATCTATGAGTTTATTTAATGCTTTTGGGTTTTTATCAAAATACGCATGAGTTTTTCCCGATTGCGTTTTAAAATGACATAACCCCGTGTGTGATTGAAGATATATCATAGGCGATTGTATTTTTGCTTTTACGAGATTTTTATAATAATCATCTACATCAAATTTGGATAAAAATTCATCACTCCAATCTGCTATATGCATATCTACTAAATTTCTACGATATATCCCTTTATACCATTTTTCCATTGAGTTATTTCTCCTTATTTTTTGGTATTACTTATATACACTTTTAATCACACATCAGCAATTATTTAAAACTTGCTCATTTGTGTTCTCCACAAATTCCACCTAATAAATGAATAAAATCTATTTAACCACATAAATATAACACAATATGGCTTAATTAAAATACTGTTCATATATATTTTAACATTATAATTTAACATTATCTATCTGTATTGTGCCAAATCATTGCTCTATTATGCTACGATTTTTGAAATAAATACGAGAAATTGTTGATAAATATTTTAATTTGTGTTATATTTAAATAAATTAGTATTCAAATTATGAGGTAACTTCTATGAATAATCGCTTTATAGATAAAAATATAATAGGTCCCCCTCCAGTAGGGAAACTTCATTATAGTTCCTATGTTAAAGTATCCCCAACACCAAACCAAGAAGCATCTTTCAACTGGTTAAATATCGATTTCCCTTATTGGCACACTCACGACCATTGGGAATTCTACGTGGTAACTTATGGTTCATTTACCCATTCTATAAATTATCAAGAATATACAATGCAAACTGGTGATGCTTGTCTTATTAGGCCATCGGATGTTCACAAATTAAGTTATCCAAACAACAAGAGTAAAGGTCATCACCTTGCCTTTTTATTCACGGAAGAATATGCAAAAAAATTATTTTCTACTTTAGATGAAAAGACCATTAATGAAATCACTAGCGGAAAGTTGTTAAATTTTACGACAAAAAACTTCCCAATAGCCAAAATAATAGAATCAACACTATCTTTATCTAGAGCAGATATCACCGTAGAAGAAAAAAACCAAAAAACAAAGATTATTATTGATGCTCTTTTTTCAGATTTTTTAATGCAACGATATGTAAGAACAAGTGTTTTTCCAAAATGGCTTTCTGATTTTTTGCTTGTTCTCAACGATCCAACCGTTAAAGCTTCGACAACAGAACTAGCAAAAAGCACGCCTTACAGTTATTCTAGACTATCAAGAGTATTTAAGGAATATATGGAAACCTCAATAGTTGATTATATTAAACATGTAAAATACAAACATGCCTGCCACCTACTTACAAATACCGATATGACAATATTAGAGATTTCTAACGAGCTTTATTATGATAGTATTAGTTACTTTAATAAACTTTTTAAAAGTTTCTCAAACATGACGCCAACAGAATACCGAAAGAAGACAAAAGCTCCCCCCGATAATTTTTTAGCCAAATAACCGAGTGCATAAATAATTTTGCACTCGGTTATTTACCTCTTATGCAAAATCATTTATGCAAAGAATATACCAATTTAAATTTCAATAATTTAGAACATTTTGTTTATAGTGTCAATTGTCTTTCGAACAAGCAAATTACCACCCTCGTGCCCAACATATCCACTTGAAACGTATGCCGAATAGTGACTACCTTTTTCAGCTTTTTCTGTAGGCAAGTATCCATACGCACCACAAGCAAGTTGAATAAGGAAAGTTTGTTTCGCTTTACTTCTCGCCCTTATTTGATTACCATAATCAAGGAACAATTCAAAAGGATTTGTTGCTATTGCAATATCACCAAAACGAATAAAGTGCGTTTCTATTTCAAAGGTATTTACTGTCTTTTGTAGTTCATATCTCGCAATTATTCCAGAGTAAACATGCATTTTAGCATTATCGTCAAAGTTTATAGTTTTTCCACGATTTTTCTCAATAAACTTATCTATCATTTCTACTGCGTTTGCGTACTCTGATTTAGTCACTCTACGAAGTGGTAAAGTTATGTTTGCAGTTTCGTGAATTAACTCTGCTTGGTCTTTATATTCACTATTTAATTCTTCGTGTACTGCGATTATTTCGCTTGATATTCTTCTTCCTACTACTTTTAATCCCGATATATCAAACATTGACGGGTCTGCATTTCTTTCAAGCACAGTATCTCTTTTGATATTAGGGTCGTCAATATAACTTTCAGGCTCTACCCAACGTATCATATCTCTTGGGCATTGATCTCCTGCTGCTGAACAAAGTCCTAAAACGAAAACTTCTTCACCGTATTCTTTACGAAGATTATCCTTAACCTTCCCCCAGTAGTCAGAAGATATATAACTTCTATGCTCTACTACTTGAGCAGGACAAGCAATATTTGCTACCACGCCCGTTATTTTTTTATTTTTGTCGTAAACAAAGATAAGTTCAATACCGTTATCATTACCACCTTCAAGTTCGGTAAAGTTGGCGTGGTTAGTATCGCCCCACATAAGCGCACTTCCATCATCATAACATACTCTACGGCACATACCAACTGCGGCACGACCGAAAGCGTTTCTATAGTAGCCTTGTTCCCTATTTTCCCACGAAAGTAATACGGCTTCAACGATTTTGTTCGCTAAAAACTCCAAAGCGTCGTTAGGATCCATACCTTTCTCATTAGATACAAGTGGTTTATACGCCATATCTTCTGGAATAATACTTTGAAGATATTGCTTTGGGTTTACTTTTGCTATAGACGTTTTCCTTTTATAAATGTAAGATGTGTGAGTATGTATAGCAGAAAGAATAACTTTTTTTGGATTTACCATACCATTTTTAGCAAGCTTTTCTTTCACTAATATATTTAGGTTTTCACTAACAGCAACTAAATCACAAGCGCACATAATAACATAATCACTACCACTATCAATTGTTAAGGCAGTAACACTTATATGGCTTTCAACTTCATCAGTAATTCTTTCAAAAAACTGTCCTGCCAGCCCAATTTTCGTTCCTTTTCCAGGCGTAATATCAACTTCTGACCAACCAAATTTTAATTCAGCCATAGTAATTAAATCTCCTCTATTAATTTATTAAACAAAAAACATTTATCTTAATTGTTGGTTATTTCCTCTTGCATTTCTAAATATTCAACACGCTTACGCTCTTTTTTTACACTATTAATAACAAACTGTAACATAACAAAAACAATAGCCATTATTCCGGCACAAATTAAAAGTGACAATTTATAACTGCCAAGCAAGTCGAAAGATAAGTTTGTAAAATATGACCCCGTAGCTATTCCCGCCGTTGTCGTCGATGTTATTATTCCAATTGCATTACTAAACGATTTTTCACCGAACAAATCGTTTGCATAAATAGACAACATAACAGTTTCTAAAGGTAACGCTAGCGAAGAAAAAATCCCATAAACCATTGCAAGAACTTTACCTTCAAAACTATTTGTAACGATAGCTAAACAAACCATAACGATTATTGAAACAATAGTGCAGATACCCGATGTTATTCTTAATCCAAATTTATCATAAATGTAGCCTACCAAAAATTTAAACCCTGCAAGCGCAATTGAATGTAAACTTAATACAGTTGCAACATAGCCAGCATCTAACCCCACGTCACGCATATGTGCAGCAGACACACTATTAACTGCAGTTAAAGAAATACCCGTCAAAAACATACACACCATAGCTATGTAAAAATACGGTTTCCTTTTAACTTTAGAAAACTCAATACCACTCCAGCCTTGTCCACGAGCTTTTTTCTTGGCTGGAGCCGATAATTTATCTAATCCTTGAGGTTTATTCTTAAACATAAATAGCACCAATAAAAACAATAATGCTAAAATGCCCGCTATAAACAAATAAGCTACCTTGTACCCAGGGTTATATATATTGCTTTCAATAAAGGCTGATATAACCTGCATAGCAAATGCTCCGCCTAAACCATTTGCGCAAAGAACAATACCCATTATTGTTCCACGGTTTTCCTTAAACCACATATTGACAACATATCCCATAACCGAACTTCCTGTCCAAGCAAAACCAAGACCAAGAAAAATTCCGCCAAGATAAAACATCCAAATGGAATCAGCAATCGCAAAAATTACCATTGCCAACGAAAGACAAATCGTACCCGCAAGTATAAGTTTTTTTGGTCCAAATTTCATTATTAACGAAGCAAAAAATAAATTAATAATCGTTACTGTTATATATCTAATTGTGGTTATGAGTGAATACAAACTTCGCGAAATTTCAAGATATTCACTAACAGGTTTTACAAATAATTGATTTGTTGAACTACAAAACCCTAAAGTAGTGAATACAGTAAAAAAACATAACGCAACTACAATCCATTTATAAAAGCCGTTTTCTTTAACTTTGTTTTCTTTTCTATGTTCTTCCATTTTTAAACTCCAATATGATATAAAAATTTTTACGATATAATAAATATTTCCGGCATAAGTGTTTTTGCACCGTTGTTTAATGTATACTTCTCTCCATCGTAGGTAAATGAGATTATATCTTTTTTACCATCTTCGTTTAACGAGTAAATTTTATTGACCTTCCTTTCTATATAGAGTTCGATTTTTTATATCTCGTCCAATCCGATATTAAACAAGGCGACAAAGGTATCGCCGTTTTTCATATCCGCTACACGCAAATATACTTCTTCGTCACCATAATAATAAATCGGCAGCTCTCCCATATCAGTAAACATTTTAATCAATTGTTGTTTTCTTGAATAATTTAGAAATGCAAAACCTTCGTAATAGTTAAAGTTAGATACAGGTGTTCCGCAAAACGTGATAACTCTTCCACCAATTTCATTATCAAATATAGTACTTGCAGGAAATAATTTTTCAAAATTAACCCTATCAACTGTATTATAAATGTAAGAGTCCACAAT
>JAGCIP010000150.1 GCA_017648525.1 Clostridia bacterium | reverse complement strand
GAGATTAGTTCCTAAAGGGGAAAGACATCATCTACACAGAAGATTATTTGCACCGCTTGCAGGCACTTTGCTAGTTGGAGCGTATAAATTAATGTTCTGTAGAAAATTAAGAGCGTGTAAAAAATTATAAAAAGCACAATTGGTTCAGGTGGCTAGCGAAAAAAAATCAGCATAAAAAAGGCGGGAGAAAAATTCTCCCGCCTTTAGTTTGCTTAAAACATTATAAAAGTTTAAGTATTTCTTCAAACGCAACGTCCATAGATGGATTTGCAGAGTAAGATTTATCTCTTGTTTTAATTTCAACAACGCCTTGTTTAATGTTTCTGGGGCTTACGATAACACGTAGTGGAACGCCTAAAAGGTCAGCGTCGGAGAACATAATGCCTGCGCTTACGTTTCTATCGTCGTAAATAACTTCTACGCCCTTGTCGAGTAAATCTTGATAGAGTTTATCAGCAAAAGATTTAACTTCTTGGTCGTCTGGACGAACGGCGCACAAGTGAACTTGATAGGGGGCGATTGCTTTTGGCCAAATAGGACCGTAATCGTCGTGAGAAACTTCGCATATGGCAGCGGCAAGACGACCTACGCCTATACCGTAACAACCCATAATCGGGTATTGAGATTTTCCTTCGCTATCAATATAGGTCATATTCATAGCCTTAGTGTATTTAGTGCCGAGTTGGAAGATATTGCCCACTTCTATACCACGAGAAACGGTTATAGAGTGTTTACCGCACTTAGGGCAAATTCCGCCCTCTTGAATTTTAGCAAAATCGTAATATTCAACGTTTTCTAAATCTCTATCCAAATCTAATCCCGTATAGTGATAATCTATTTCGTTAGCACCGCAGACAAGGTTGTTTAAGTTTTTAAGAGAGCGGTCGTAAAGCACGATAAAGTCGCCGTCCAAACCAACAGGTCCGATAAATCCTGCGTTAAGTCCAGAGTCTTCGGAAATTACCGCTGGGTGAATTTCAAAGCCCAAGTGGTTGGTAAGTTTAGTTTCGTTTACTTCTAAATCCCCACGTAAGAATAATACTATATACTTATCGTCTGCATTTCTTTGGTAAACAACCGCCTTGCAAGAATTTTTAGCGTCTGCATTTAAGAATTCGCAAACTTCTTCAATAGTGTGTTTGTCGGGGGTGTGAACTTTAGTAAGGGGTTCGGCGTTTTCGCTTTTTTGGTTGATAACGATATTTTCTGCAGCCTCTAAATTTGCCTTGTAATCACAGTCCGAACAAATTGCGATAGAATCTTCGCCAATTCCCGTTAAAAGCATAAATTCGTGAGAAATTTTACCGCCCATCATGCCAGAGTCTGACGCAACCGAAATAACTTCAGGGATGCCAGCCCTAGCAAAAATTCTTTCATAGGCTTTGTGGCACTTGTCGTAATATTGTTCTAAATCTTCTTGGCTGGTGTGGAAAGAATAAGCGTCTTTCATTGTAAATTCCCTAACTCGAATAAGTCCTGACTTAGGTCTTGCTTCGTCACGGAATTTAGTTTGAATTTGATAAATCATAAAGGGGTATTTATTGTAACTTTGCCCGTATTCTCTAACTAATTGAACAGCCGCTTCTTCGTGCGTCATGCCTAAAACCAAGGGGCTTTCGTTTCTATCGCTAAAACGAGCCATTTCCTTGCCGATACTTTGATATCTCCCAGATTCTTCCCAAAGGCTTGCAGGCATAACCACGGGGAATTGAACTTCTTGTCCGTCGATTTTATCCATTTCTTCACGTAAAATTTGCTCTATTTTACGAGTGATACGCTTTAAGGGAGTATAAGACGAATAAATGCCGTTTGCAACGTACTTAATGTATCCGCCACGAACCATCAATGCGTGGCTTTCAACAACGCAGTCAGACGGCTTTTCCTTAAATCTTTCTCCTACTAATCTGTCTAATTTCATATATTAAACCTCCGTTAATTTTAGATATAAAAAACGCCCTAAACCGTGTTAGAACGGTTTAGGGCGAACTATTGTTAAGTCCGTGTTACCACCTAAATTCGGATATAAAATCCGCACTCGCTCGGTACTAAAATACCGTTTCTCTATTACGGGAGAACCCGTTGCTACTTACTTAAGATAAACTCGTTGGGTGCACGGCTCCAAGACGGGTTCAACTGCTTTTCATTTAGGCTTGCACCAACCGCCTTATCTCTAAAAAATCCAAGAAGTTTACTAATTCTTTTCGTCGCCTTTATTCAATTGCTCTCATAATATCATAAAAATAATTAAAAATCAATCAATTTATAATATTTACCGAAATTTTAGCCGTTTCTTCGGCAGAAATTCTAACCGTTGCGGGGTAAACGCCTGCGGTTTTTATGTTCGATTGAATAGTGATTTTCTTTTTGTCTATATCGTAACCGAGTTCAAGAAGTTTATCGGCAACTTCCTTGTTAGTAACGCTACCGAAAAATTTACCCGACGCACCGCTTTTTACTTGAATAGTAATTTCCGTTCCGTCAAGTTTTTGGCGAAGTTCTTTGTTGGCTTTAAGTTGTTCTTGTCTATGGAATTCTTGCGCCTGTTTTTGCGCTTTGTTTTCGTTTAACGCTTGGTTGTCGGCGGGTTTTGCAAGACCTTTTTTAATCAAAAAATTTTGGGCAAATCCGTCCTTTGCTTCTATAATATCGCCCGCTTTTCCAGAGCCTTTTACGTCTTTTAATAATACGACTTTCATTTTTAATCTCCTTTCGGATGGTTTTATAATATTTTACTGCAAAAACCTTAAAAAGTCAAACAAACAAAGGTATAGTAGAGCGCTTTTTGGGAATACTAAAGTTAAAGGAGTGTGTTATGGAAAAGAATTTTTGTATTAAGTGCGACGTAACCCGTTGCAAACATCATTCTACTGGAAACTACTGCGGACTTTCAAGTATTAAAGTTACCTGCGGTTGCGGAGATTCTTGTACCTGTTGCGATAGTTACGCAGAAGTATAAGTGAAAAACTAAAAGAGAAAATAAAGAAGGTTGCTTTACCTAAAGCAACCTTCTTCTCATATATTATTCGGAATCGTATCAATTTTGCGAAAAACTTCCGCCAAAAGATAGAAAAATATGCGTTTTTTAACCTTTTTACGCATTTAGTATAGCATAAAATGGAGATTTGTCAAGGGGTTTTTGAAAAAAAGTTTCAAAAAATTTTAATTTTTCAAAAAAAATTAGCAAATTAAGGAAGTAGCAACCGCTTATCACGGTAAAGAAAGTTGACAAACACGTTAATATATATTATAATATCTTAATCAAAAGTATAAGTGGGAGTTTGCTCTCAAAAAATATAACGACAAATCGTTTGGAGGTCAATTATGGCAGAAGAAGTAATACTTACCAAAGAAGGTAAAGAAGAATTAGAAAAACGCCTTGAATATTTAAAGGTGGAAAAGCGTGCGGAAATTACCGAAAGAATTAAGACGGCAAGAGAATTTGGCGACCTTTCAGAAAACGCTGAATACGACGCAGCTAAAAACGAACAAGCAATGATAGAAGGCGAAATTCTTGAAATTGAAAACAAGTTAAAATATGCCGTTATCATTAAAGACGGTGCTAAAAAAGGCACGGTTTCACTTGGTAGCAAGGTGGATATTTTAGATGAAGAAACAAAAGAAGTGCTTACTTACGAAATCGTTGGTACTACCGAAGCGGACGTAGAACTCGGCAGAATTTCTAACGAATCACCCGTTGGTAACGCTCTTTTAGGACACAAGGCAGGGGACACCGTTAACGTTGTAGTTCCCGCTGGTATCGTTACCATTACGGTTAAGAAAGTTTACTAATATTAAAAATTAAGGAAGGCGTTATGGAAGAAATAAAGAACGTTCCCGAAATGCAGGAACAGGACTTAAACGAGATATTAAAAGTAAGGCGTGACAAGTTGGATGCGCTTATTCAGGCGGGCAAAAACCCTTTCGAAAAGGTTAGATACGATAGAGATGCGTATAGCCAAGACATAAAAGACGATTACGCTAATTACGAAGGTAAAGAAGTCGGCATTGCCGGTAGACTTATTTCAAAGCGTATTATGGGTAAGGCGTCTTTCGCCGTTATTTTAGATGGTAAGGGAACTATTCAGTCTTACCTTTCTATCAACGATTTAGGGGACGATTATTTGGCGTTCAAAGAATACGATATCGGCGATATTATCGGTATTAAAGGACAAGTATTCACTACTCGTACGGGTGAAATTTCTATTCACGCACACAGCGTTGAATTACTTTCTAAATCTCTTTTACCTTTACCTGAAAAATATCACGGCTTAAAGGACGAAGACACAAGATACCGTCAAAGAGAAATTGACTTAATCGCTAATCCGGAAGTTAAAAAGACTTTCGTTATGCGTTCTAAAATTATGTCTGCAATAAGACAATATTTAGACGGCGTTGGCTATCTTGAAGTTGACACGCCCGTTCTTCAACCTTTGGAAATCGGTGCGGCTGCAAGACCGTTCAAAACTCACCACAACGCACTTGATATAGATATGTATTTGCGTATCGAAACCGAACTTTACTTAAAGAGATTGATAGTAGGCGGTTTTGATAAGGTTTACGAAGTGGGCAGAATTTTCCGTAACGAAGGTATGGACCGTTCGCACAACCCTGAATTTACTACGGTTGAAATGTATCAAGCATACAGCGATTACTTCGATATGATGAACCTTATAGAAGATATGTACCGCACTATTACCTTACAAGTTTGCGGAACGGACAAGATTACCTATCAAGGCGTTGATATCGATATGGGCAAGAAGTGGGAAAGACTCACTATGGTAGAAGCGGTTAAAAAGTACGCTGGCGTTGATTACAACGACTGGGCTACCGACGAACAAGCACGTCAAGTTGCTAAAGACAAGGGCGTTGTTGTAGAAGAAGGTGACGAAGCGACCAAAGGTCACGTTCTTATTGCGTTTTTTGATGCGTTCGTTGAAGAAAAACTCGTTCAACCGACTATTATTTACGATTACCCCGTGGAAAACTCACCGCTTGCAAAACGCAAACCCACTAACCCCGCATTTACAGAACGCTTTGAATATTTTATTTATGCAAGGGAAATGGGCAACGCTTTCTCTGAACTTAACGACCCGATTGACCAAAAGGAAAGATTTGTTAAGCAAGTTGAAGCAAAACGTGCAAAAGGCGGTAACGACGCACGTGTGGACGAAGATTTTGTGACTGCATTAGAATACGGTTTACCACCGACGGGCGGTCTTGGTTTTGGTGTGGATAGATTAGTTATGCTACTTACCGATAGCGCATCTATTAGGGACGTAATACTATTCCCCACAATGAAACCCTTAAAAAAATAAGGCTATATATATAACGAAATGGACAACAAAATCACAAAACAAAGGCTATTCGACTTTTTTTCTTACGAGTGGATAGCAATAATTATCGTTGCGGTTGTGGCAATGATTTTCTGGGAACTCGTTTACACGATAGGCGCAGTAAGGCTTACCCCAGGTCAACAATTTAAGTATTATTACGACTATTCGATTGACTCTTCGTCGACAAGTCCGTTAATGAATATTTTAATAAAAGACGGGGACGGGAATTCGGTGTTTAGTTACGACGTTTTGGAATTTAAGACTGAGTCGCTTAACAAAGATTTTCCGCAAGTTTTAGAAGCACGTGTAGGTATACAAGAAGGCGATTTTATAATCACCGACTGCATTGACTATACCAAACAAGAAGGTGCGGACGAAAATACCGAAAAAACCATTCGCTTAAAGCAGTTGGTGGACACCTATAAAGGTTATGCTTATACCGAACTATATAAAGATGCGGTTAAGTATTTAGAATCCTTTTTGCCGGACGGCGTTGCATTTAACGGCGAAATATCTTTCGACAAATTAAGCAAAGATAAAATCGAGCAAGTTTTCCGTCAAAGAATGGCAAAAGACAACCGTTTTAGGGCGGAAGAGCAGATCGTTAACGGAATTGCGCTTGAAGAAAAGAGAATAGAAAAATTATGCAAAGAAGTGGTTGACTTTGGCAAGTTATTGTCGCTTGCGGAAGAATACCCAGAACTTTTTTATAACTATACAAAGTACGAGCAATCTCACGCTTTGACAACCGACCAAAAGTTAAAAGAGCAATATAAAGGCGCAATAGAACTCGAAAAGGAAAAAGGCAGAGAAAACGCCCCTTACGCACTTTGTGTTTCTGCCTTAAAGGGCGGACAAGGAAAGACCGACCCGACCACTTATTTTAAGATTGCGGGCAAGAGCACGGCGGACGGCGTTGCGATTATGGTGTTTGATTTCCATAACGAACAACCGCATTTGCAATACGAAGTTATTTCGGCAATAAACCAAATAGTAAGACAATGCAGTACTCTGCTTGATAATTAAAGGATAAAAAATGAAAGGTAAATTCATTACTTTAGAAGGCTGTGAAGGTGTTGGTAAATCACACCAAATTCGCCTTTTAGAAGAATATTTGAAGAAAAACCAAATAAAATATTACCTAACTCGTGAGCCGGGTGGCACACCTGTGTCCGAACAAATCCGTTCTGTAATTTTAGACGGAAAGAACGTTTCTATGACCGACGAGTGCGAAGCCCTTTTATACGCTGCGGCACGTGCGCAGTTGCTTAAAGAAGAAATTAAGCCGAGATTAGAAGCGGGCGAGTTAGTTCTTTGCGATAGGTATATAGATTCTTCGTTTGCATACCAAGGTTACGCAAGGGGGTTAGGTGTAGAATTTATCGAAAAAATTAATAGTTTTGCAATCCAAAATTTTATGCCCGATTACACTTTGTTTTTAAATCTTACACCCGAGCAAGCCTTTAAGAGAAAAGGTGGGGTAGATAAGAACGATAGGTTAGAACTTTCTGGTATGGAATTTCACCAAAAGGTTTACGACGGATATATTGAACTTTCCCGCCGTTATAAGGAAAGATTTATCGTAATAGACGCTAGTGGAGAAAAACAGCAAACTCACGCCAAAATTATAGGTGCGTTAAAGGAAAAAGGCATTATATGATAGACCTTTTTAGTTTGATAAAGGATACGGGGGCATATCGCACGGTTAAAGCGGAAAAAGAGAGCGGTAGATTATCGCACGCTTATTTGATTTTAACCCAAGACAAAGAAAACCTTACCGAATACTTAAAAATTTTTGCCGAGTTAATCGCTTGCAAAGACGGTAATCCTTGCGGGGAGTGCCGTACTTGCCGTATGATTAAAGACGGGGTGTTTGCAGATTTATTCGTGTACCCCAAGAACGGGCAAGCCATTATCAGCGAAGAAGTTAACGAACTTATCGAACAAAGTTACGCAAAACCGATTGAGAGCGATAAAAAAATTTTCATATTAAGCCAAGCGCAAAATATGAATGCGCAGGCTCAAAACAAACTACTTAAAACTCTTGAAGAACCGCCCGAAAGCGTGTGTATTTTAATCGGGGCGACGGCAGAATTTTCTTTACTTCCCACCGTAAAATCACGGGTGAAGAAATTAGAAATTCCCGCTTTTTCCGACCAAAAGATTTTTGATGCTTTAGTTAAAGATTATCCCGACGAAGAACGCTTAAAAGAAGCCATCTCTTGCGGTGACGGAACGGTTGGGCAAGCAGTTCTTAATTACCAAGACCAAAAATTAAAAGAAATTACTGCACTCGTTTCAGACCTTTTATTAAATATGAAATCGAGTAGCGACATATTAGAATATTCAAATAAAATTACAAAATCTAAATGCGATTTTGCCACTTTTTTATCCGTTTTAGAATTAAAACTTCGTGATAAACTAGTTAAGATGCTCGAAAACGGAAGTAAAGGTCAAACCCAAACCGACCAAAACGGTTTTACGGCAGGTGCGTTAGTGTTTGCATTAGAGAGTATAAACGGTGCGTTTGAAAGACTTAAGTTCAACGCAAACGCAACAATGCTTTTAGAGTGGACGCTGTTTAAGATTTTGGAGGGAAAATATAAATGGCAAAAGTTATAGGCGTTAAATTTAAAAACACCGCCAAAGTATATTATTTTGCCCCGATAGAAGGGCAAGACTATCAAGAAAAATCGGGCGTTGTCGTAGAAACCGCTAAAGGGTTAGAATACGGCACGGTTGTTTTCGGCGTAAAGGAAGTGGACGATAAAGATATAGTTCACCCCTTAAAGCCCATAGTGAGAAAAGCGACGGAAAAGGACGAAAAGACCGTTAAGGACAACGAAAAGAAAATTCCAGAGGCTATGGAATACGCAAACCAAAAAATAGCAGAAATGAATTTGGAAATGAAACTTATCGGTTGCGAATACGCTTTTGACGGAAAGAAACTCGTGTTCTTCTTTACTTCCGACGGTAGAGTTGACTTTAGAGAATTAGTTAAAGTGTTGGCATCTCGTTTTCATTTGCGCATCGAACTTCGCCAAGTGGGTATTCGTGACGAGACCAAAATTCTCGGCGGAATCGCACCGTGCGGAAGAACTTGTTGTTGCGCAAGTTGTATGAGTGAGTTTGGTAAAGTATCAATAAAAATGGCAAAAAACCAAGGGTTACATTTAAACCCCGGCAAAATTAGCGGGCTTTGCGGTAGACTTATGTGTTGTTTAGAGTATGAAAACGACTATTACGCAGAAGTTTACAAAAAAATGCCTAAACTTGGCGGAACGGTTGGCACGCCGGAAGGCGAAGGCGTTGTCGTTTCTAACGATATGTTAAAGTTGATTTCCAAAGTTAAAATTAGCAAAGGGGACGGTAGTGAAGTCTATAAAGATTTCCCCGTTGATAGACTAGATTTTAAGCGTGCTAAAAACGGCGGAAAAGATGCGGATAATGACGACGACGATAAGGATTTAAAAGAACTCAAAAATATTTTAGATTAGTTGTTTACAAAACCAAAAGTTTGTGATACAATATAAAAAAACAAGGTAGGAGGAAGGTAAAATGGCATATAAGATTAGTGACCAATGTATTTCCTGCGGAGCTTGTGCGGATACTTGTCCTTGCGGAGCAATCAGCGAAGGTGAAGGTCAATTCGTAATCGACGCGGAAGCTTGCGTTAGCTGTGGTGCTTGCGCTGAAGGTTGCCCCGTAGAAGCTATTTCCGAAGAGTAAGATTTAGCAAAACTTTAAGGTGCGAAATAGTTGTTTCGCACCTTAATTTTTTATTTAAATATTATTAAACATTATATAAAAATATAAAGGTAAAATAATGCTAGAAAAAGAGATATTAAACCCGTTTGGAATAGAGATTTATCAAGACGATACGCTGTATCGTTTTACTTCGGATGCCATTTTATTATCTCGCTTTGCGAAAGTTAAAAATGGCGACGTGGTTGCCGATTTTTGTTCTGGTAGCGGAGTGGTTGGGTTTAATCTTTACGGCATAAACAAAGACCTTATAGAAAGTGTAACGCTTTTTGAAATGCAAACCCCGCTTTACGATTTGTCGGTTAAAAGCATAGAGCATAATCGTTTAAAGAACAAGTTTTTTGCGAAAAATATTAAAGTTCAAGATATCGGCGGGGAATATAACGGCAAGTTTTCTTTAATAGTGTGCAATCCGCCGTATATGGAAAAGGGGCGTGGTTTTTACGAAGAAAACGAGTTTATAGCCGTTTGCCGAACCGAACTTGCCTTGTCGCTAAGTGAACTTGTGTCGTCAATTTCTAAAGCCTTAAAGTTTGGCGGGCGTATAAATATGGTGCACCGTGCGGATAGACTTGCGGACTTGATATTTGAGTTTAAGAAAAACAATATAGAGCCTAAACGCTTGCAGTTTGTTTCTGGCGGAAAGAAAGAGCCCTATCTTTTGCTTATTGAAGGGGTAAAAGGTGGCAAAAGCGGTATAAAAATAGAAAGAAATTTAGAAAATTAAGGAGAAAAGAGTATGTTGTATTTCGTTGGCACGCCGATAGGCAACTTGAAAGACGTGTCCTTTCGTGCGATAGAAGTGTTAAAATCGGTGGACGAGATTGCTTGTGAAGACACCCGACACTCGTTAGGGTTTTTGAACGCTTACGATATTAAAAAACCGCTTTTTTCCTATCATAAATTTAACGAGAGAGAATCAGGCGAAAAAATCATACAAAAATTAAAAGACGGCAAAAATATAGCCGTTATTTCAGATGCGGGTATGCCCGTAGTTTCAGACCCCGGTAATATTTTAGCGCAAATGCTTATAGAAGAAGGCTTAGAATTTACCGTTATTCCTGGTGCGTGTGCGTTTGTTTCCGCACTCGTTTTAAGCGGGCTTGATAGTTCAAGGTTTTGCTTTTTAGGATTTTTACCGCAAAAGGAAAAAGACAGAAAGGAATTTTTGGCAAAATACAAAAATTTAGATATGACGCTAATTTTTTATTCCGCTCCCCACGATATTCAAAAGGACGTGGAAAGCGTTTATAATGCTTTTGGAGATAGGCGCGCCGTTGCAGTTAAAGAAATCACCAAAATGTTTGAAAAAAGCGAGCGCTTTGCTCTAAAAGACGGTTTAAAAACCACGCCGAAAGGGGAATTCGTGTTGTTAGTTGAAGGCGCAAAAAACGATAACGACAACTTAAAACTTACCGAAAAAGAGCATATAGAATTATACATAAAGAACGGTATGGATAAAAAAGAAGCCCTAAAACAAGTGGCGAAAGAGCGTGGTGTTTCCAAGTCGTCGCTTTATAAATATACCATTGAGTAAGGAGTAGAAAATGACTAAAATCGCAGTTCTTATTGCAAACGGAAGTGAAGAAATTGAGACCTTAACCCCTTTAGATATTTTTCGTAGATGCGAAAATGCGCATTGCGATTTAATTTCGGTTAGTGGCAAAACCCCAACCTGTTCACACGGCGTGTGCGTTTGTGCGGACAAGGAAATAGACCAAGTTAATCTTTATGATTACGATGCGGTTGTAATTCCGGGCGGGATGCCGGGGGCGACTAATATATCAAACGATAAAAGGGTTATTACCGCGCTTAAAAAAATTAGTGAAAGCGATAAACTCATAGCGTCTATTTGTGCGTCGCCAGCGGTAGTTTTAGCAAAAAACGGCCTTTTGGGCGAGCAAAAAGCGACTTGTTACCCCGCTCCTGCTTTCATTGAACTTATGGGAGATAACTACACGGGTAGCGACGTTGAAGTAGGCGAGCGTTTGATTACTGCAAACGGACCTAAGAGCGCAATGCAATTTTCTATTGAAATTTGTAAGGCGTTAGGGCTTAAACCTAAGTTTTAAGGGGTATAATATATCCACGAATAAACATAAATATATATAATAAAATTTAAGGAGAATAAAATGCAAGCATACACGCAATCGGCTGAGCACGTTTTATCAGAGTTACAGACAAACGATAAAAACGGATTAACTAAAGAGCAAGTTTTAGAGCGCTTTGCAAAGTACGGCGAAAATAAACTTAAAGAAAAGAACAAAAAAACCAACTTGCAAAGGTTTTTCGAGCAGTTTAAGGACGTAATGATAATAATCTTGCTCGTGGCGGCGGGTATATCTTTCGTTATGGCAATAATTGATGGAAACCCCAAAGAGTTTTTTGAGCCTGCGCTTATACTTTTAATCGTTGTGCTTAACGCAATTTTAGGAGTGGCGCAAGAGAGTAAGGCGGAAAAGGCGTTAGATGCGCTTAAAAACATGTCCGCTCCGCACGCAAAAGTTATTCGTGACGGTAAGGAACAAATTATTTCCGCATCAAGTTTAGTTCCTGGAGATATAATTTTATTAGAAGCGGGCGATTTCGTACCTGCTGATGCAAGACTCATTAAAAGCGTGAGCCTAAAGAGTGAAGAATCTGCGCTTACGGGTGAGTCCGTACCTAGCGAAAAGTCCGCGCTTGCCGAGATTAAGGATAACGCACCACTCGGCGATAGGCAAAATATGGTTTTTTCGGGTTGTTCTATAACTTACGGAACTGCCGTTGCGGTAGTAACCGCCACGGGTATGGACACCGAAATGGGTAAGATAGCAAACCTTTTGTCAAACGAAAGCGATTCCGAAACGCCTTTGCAACGCAAACTTGCATCTCTTGGTAAATATCTTGGCGTGGTTGCGCTCGTTGCTTGTGCGATAGTATTCGTGGTTGGATTACTTGGTACTAATCCTAATATACCAGAACTCTTTATGACGGCTATTTCTCTTGCCGTTTCGGCTATTCCCGAAGGCTTGCCCGCAATAGTCACCATAGTGCTTGCAATCGGCGTTCAGCGCATGGTTAAGAAAAACGCTATTATAAGAAGACTTCCCGCCGTTGAAACTTTGGGAAGCGCGTCTATAATTTGTTCGGATAAAACGGGAACGCTTACTATGAACAGAATGACTTTGGTTAAAGCGTTTGTAGATGGAGCGCAAGACACCGAAGATATAACCGAAAACTGTTCAAGCGCAGTTAAAGAAATGCTTAAATACGGCACGCTTTGTTCGGACGGAACGGTCAATATAGAAGACGGAAAAGAGGTTCATATCGGTGACCCTACAGAAACGGCTATCGTATTCGGGGCGTATAGAAACGGCTTAATAAAAGAAGAATTTTTTGTGAGCATGTCAGACGGCTGTATGGTTTTAAGAATTACTTCCGAGAAAAAGGCTGATCTTAAAATATCACTTACAAGAATATCAGATCCCGTGTGCTCGCTTACCTATAACCGAACTAAAGACGG
>JAGCIP010000149.1 GCA_017648525.1 Clostridia bacterium | reverse complement strand
TGACGGGGCTAGTCACTATAACTGGGTTAATAGTTAACAAGGTGTTTAACAATAAGCCAGCTAGCGACCTGTTAAAAAGTATAGCTAAAGTAACCAGTAAGCTACCTAACCTTATTAAGACAGCTGAAAAGCTAGGCGGTACTGGTGAAGAGAAGAAGGCGTACGTTATGGAGCAAGTGGGGCTATACTTTACCGCTGACGGTGTAAAGCCTACTGAAAAAGACTTAACCTATATATCTACTACTATCGACAATCAGGTTAAGCTTACTAAAGAGTTACATACCGTAGACGTAAAGACTACTAAGGACAATGTAGAAGTAACTACGCACGTAGACGTTAAAACAGATATAGGAGTTAAGAACGGTGAAGAAAATATCCGAAATGACTGAAGAAGAAGTTAGGGACTATGCCTTACAGCTAGAGCAGGAAAGGGACGCTAACACCCAAGTTATGGCTGACAAGGATAAAGTTATATCTGACCTTAAAGACGACGTAGTTAGCTTACAACGTCGTAATAACAAGCTGTTTACGCAGGTAGAACAGCAACGTATTAACCCAGCACCAGCTGACCCTGCACCCGAAGAAGACGCAGAAAGTCTAGAAGACTATGCAAAAAATAAATATAAGGAGTTTATCTAATGAATTCAGTAGAAGTATTGAACAAAATCAGGGAAAATGCGGACGCAGAATACCAAGCCCGTATACCCGTAGCAACCCAGAACAACATAGCCGAAATCGGTAGACAGTTCGCAGTGTACGACGTAGAGTATAACCACTTTATCAATACGCTTATGCATAAAATCGGTAAAACGATTATATCTACCGCGCTCTTTAACAACAAGTTAGCACGCTTTAAGTCAGGGTCTAACTACACTATGCAAGATATAGAAGATATCTTTGTAGAAAGCTTTAGGAAGGCTGAAGGCGCATACGACAAAGAAGGTGGCGTAGGTGAAGGCGGTGTACACCCGTTTAAGCGTAGGTCTTACCAAGACACTAAGGTTATGTACTACCGTATGAACAGACAAGACAAGTACGTTATCACGCTCTATAAAGACGACGTTATTAAAGCCTTTACGAGCGCTGGAAAGCTTGACGAGTTTATTAGCGCACAGTTTAACAGTATGCTCACTGGCGCAGAGTGGGACGAGTATACGCATATGAAAGAGCTTTTAGCTGAAGGTATAGCTAAAGGTGACTTCTATGACTATCTAGTACCTGCTATCGGTACGGACGGTCAAACCGACGCAAGCTTACAACGTGCTTGTAAAGACTTTATCAGAACTGTTAAAAAGGCTATTAAGGACGTAGAATATCCTAGCACCGCTTACAACCCTGCTGGCGTTAAAACGCTTACAGATAAGAGTAATTTGGTACTCTTCATTAACAAGGATATCCCAGCCCACGTGGACGTAGACCTTTACAGCTCTATCTTTGGACCTGACTACGCTAAGTTAGGTGTAGAAGTCGTAGAGCTTGACAACTTCGGTAAAGACGCTAACGGTACGTATGCGCTCTTATGTGATAAAAACTGGTTTAAGGTTTATGACACTAAGAACGAAATGACCCAGCTGTTTAACCCCGACGGGCTTTATACTAACTACTGGTTACATATCTGGCAAGTACTTGCCTATAGCAAGTTTAAGACTGCTATTAGGTTTGGTACTAAAGCCGTACCTGTAGCTGGTGAGTAATGCCTAGACCTACTGGAGCAGTCCACCTATGCGCTAATGCGATTATAGATAACAGCTACAGTAATACTATTGATTTTAAGACCCCTAGCGAACAACTTAGTTACTGGGGGTCTTTAGTTAAGTATACTATTACTGACTTTATGTATATCAGGCGTACGCATAGCTATATTAAAGTAGATAAGAGCTTAACAGACCTAGACAGTATTAACTACTTGTATTTTAGGTCCGACGATAGCGGTAAAGTATACTTCTGTTTTGTAACCAGTAAGGAGTATATAAGCGAGAGCGCTAGCTATATCTACTTCGAAACAGACGTACTACAGTCGTATATGTTTGACTACGAAGTTAAACAGAGCTACGTACTGCAAGAACACGTAGACAGATGGAGCGTAGACCATAAACCTATTTTTAGCCGTACAGCTGAAGGGTTAGACTACGGCAGTGAGTATACACTAGAAAGCGCCTTTAATATCGAAGCTAACGCTAACAGCTGGCGCAAGGATAGCTGGTACTTAGTCAGCCTTAAAACAGGCTTTACCAGTACGGCTGGTATGACGGGTAAGTTACCTAGTGAATTCATAAAAAGCCCTTCCCCTTACGTTTACTTGCTTATAGGCGGTAACGTAGAGATAAGCCCCTTACAGGCTAAAGTAAAAGGTGCTAACCGTGATAACTCTAACACGTATATTATAGATATATTTACGATAGGCTTTTTTCAGCAGATTATGGCTAACACTAACTTAGGTAGCTTTGTCCACCAGATAGTACGCCTACCGTACTTACCTTTTGATTTTGTAATGAGTGACGATAACTTAATTATCGACACTACCCCAGACGCTAGTAATTTTAGTTACGTCAGCTTTGAGTATAACGCTGGTAAGTATAATTTTATAGCGCTAGACTTCTATACTGACGGTCATAACAATAAAGAAAGCTTTAGAAAGCTGGCTGAAATGGACTTACTAAACGGGCTAGAAGACAGTATACCGACTGCTGAGCAGTGGGCAGAAGTCAAGGCTAACCCGTACAGTGTACCACGTGATAAACGCTTTGAAAGTAAGCTACTGACCTACCCGTACAGGTACAATCTGCTAACAGACTGGAAAAACCAGCCTTTAGTTGTTAAAAACGAGTACGTGGGCAGTGATAAGCTCACGGTTAACTATCTACAGTGGGCAGGTTTTAACGCACCAGCCCGTTACTGGGTAGACAATTACCGTAAAGACCCTGAAGGTAGGGCTAACTCTTTAGTGCAAGTAATGCAGGAAGACCTACCTATTAGTACAGACGCTTATTATACGTATATGCTACAAAACCGTAACCAGTTACAAGCAGATAAAGCTAATCTACAAGCTAGTAACATAACAGCAATGACTACAGCTTTAACAGCCGGCGTAGCTGGTGGACTTATGAGTGGTAAAGCTAGCGGACTTATTAGCGGTATAGCTGGTGGAGTTATGGGGGCGTACACCGCAGGTATGCACGGGGAAACTAACTACCAGAATATGGTAAGAAGTCAGAACGCAGTACAGCGTGACCTTCGTAACCTACCTGACACGGTACTAAGCTCTAACGACGGTAGCTTTAATATGTATGACGATAACAGGTATATAAGTCTTTACCGTATGAAGGTATGCTGTGAGTTTGAAGAGCTACTAGCTGACACTTTCGCTACAAGTGGCTACACTGTCAAGCGTGTTAAAGTGCCTAACCTTCGTAGTAGACTACGCTACAATTATATTAAGACCGTGGGCGCTAATATAGTAGGCTCTTTTAATCAGGACGACCTAGCTAAGATTAAAGCTATCTTTAATAACGGTGTGACCTTCTGGCACTATAACACGGTTAATTTTAAGCCGTATGACTACAGCTTAGAAAACATAGAAACAAGCTTAATATAGGTGACTTATGAAAAATAAAAAAGTAACAGAAACAGATATAGATAATCTTATTACAGAGAGTTTTTTGTATAAACGCTTAAAGCTCTTAGCATTAAACAAGTATAAGTACACGGGACTTGACGAGCTTAACATACAAGAGCGTCATATAGAGAACTACCTTTTTAACTATGGTAAGTGTCTTTGGTTTGAAGATAAAGAGCTAGGGCTTATGTGCCTACCCTGTCAAGGTATCGGGGTTAACGTTTATAACGACCCGACACGCTGGGTAGCTACAGGTTTTAACTACCGTGAAGAAGTAGACGCTACTAAGTCCGTGTTAATGGAAAATAACAAGCTCAGAGTACCTACGTACGACGCTGTTATGTACTTCGTCCGTCAAATGTACGAAGTAATAAGGGCTAGGGACGTTAACATTAAAACGTTAAAACTGCCCTTTGTCTTAGCTACAGACGAAAAGCAACTACTGACAGTACGTAAGATACTTAACGAAGTTAACGAAAATAGCTACGCTATCGTAACAGATAAGAACGCTATAAACCTTGACGAAGTTATGAAGGTACTACCGACTGGCGCTAAACCCTTTACGGCAGAGCTTACAGACGTTTATCACGATATACTTAACGAGTGCTTAACGTACTTAGGTATCAATAACGCTAACACAGACAAGCGTGAGCGCCTTATAACAGACGAAGCTAACGCTAATAACCAATTTATCGAGAGCTGTGACAATATGTTTTTAGAAAGCCGTCAGCGTGCGGTAGACGATATCAATAAAATGTTTGGTACTTCTATCAGCGTTGAGCTTAGAACGACTTTAGAAGGGGGTGACGGTGGTGAGATTAAGCCTATTCAAGAACCTACTACCTGACAGTAATAGTCAAGTAACTTTAGAGCTACGAAAGTTTATAGAAGAAGGTCAAGTACTTTTTGACACTGACGATAAGTACCCTATCTGGGAAGAAGAACACAGAGCCGTACTTGAAAAGAAAATAGTAGAGCATTACTACCACCGTCAGATAGGCTTTGAAACGTGGGCATTGTTTAAGTATAACGTTAACGTCCGTATGCGTGAGATTATGCCCTATTATGTCGATATCTGGAAGACCACCCAGTACGACTATAACCCTATAGAAAACTACTCAATGGAAGAAGAGTTTACAGACAACTCTAAAGGTACAGCTACTAGCTCTGGTAAGTCTTCTGAACGTGTCAGTGATACGCCCCAGAACTCTATAGACAACCTAGACCAGTTTATGAGTAGCGCTAGCAAGTCCGACACGGAAGGTAAGAGCGAGACTAAAACCGACAACTTACACCACGGCTGGCGAAAAGGTAATATAGGCGTGACTACTTCCCAGCAAATGATACAGGCTGAGCGTGATATAACGTTAAACCTTGACGTAGAGATTATCGAAAAATTAAAAGATTTGTTTTTAGGAGTATACTAAAATGTTAGATAAGATTAAACACTATGCTATCCCTGCTAAGTGTAAAGTATGTAAACCTGTAGACTGTCCAGCTGAAAACATTGACCTATCAGGGTTAATGCCTAAAGCGTGGGAAGTGCGCTATGACGAGCTTAAAGTAGAGTACGGTACTGTGTTACGCAACGACGTGACGGGCGCTTTTACCCCACAGGGGGCTTGCAGTGACGGTAGATATATCTATAGGGCTTTAGTACAAGATAATAACGCTAGTACTAAGTTACAGAAGATAGATATGTACTCAGGTAAGATACTTTTAGAAAAAGAAAACACGAGCTACACCCACGCTAACGATATGACCTACTGTAGTAAAGACGGTTATATTTACATAGCTCACGCTAACGTTACCAGCTGGTGTAGTAAAGTAGACCGTAACACGCTTGAAGAAGTTGAGCGCTTTGATATAGGCGGTGACACGTGGGGTATATCCTATAACGCCCACGATAACGTCTTCGTAGTAGGTGTTACAGGTGCTACTTACCTAAGTGTATATAGCTATGACTGGAAATTTATCTACCGTATTAAAATGAATAACAACTACAGTACACTTGTTAAGCAGGGTATCTGGTGTAATCAGTTTTATATCTTCTGTGGACTAGATAACAGATACGGTACGGTAGCAGGTAACCAGTACGGCTCACGTATTATGGTTTACACGTGGACTGGTGACTTTATAAAGTCAATATATTTAGATATTGCTGAGTTAGAGTGGCTACACGTACAGTGTGATACGCTTAACGGTAACTTCGCTAGTAGGGGTACTCTATACGTAGGTACTTACGAAGGCAGGGACGAAAACGATATCAAATCTGGGCGTATTATTACTTATAAGTTTGACCTATACCCCAGCCAGACTGACCCAGCAGGGCGTACCAGTGATACTAGCGGTGGACTTAACCGTATACACCGCTGTCAAGAAGGTACGCACGTTAAACTGTTTGAAGGTAACGCAGGTAACGGTACTTTTAGTCTTAACCTTTTACCTAACACAGACGTAGGCTCATTTAGGTATTTAGTCTTCTGGGTGTATGGTAGCAACTATAAGACTATACAAATGTTACGTACAGGTACTACGTACGTGTTACGTGAGCATAACCTAGGTAACGACACAAACGACACAGATATTTATATGAGAGAGTTACAGCTAGAGCTAGGGGCTGACGAGCGTAGCTTTACTATAGTACATAATCTTTGTCAGCGTATTAAGTTTAACGAAGACGGTACGCACTACGTACATAAAGAAGTAGACAGCTTTAACTTGTATACGCCTATTTATATCCGTGAGATATGGGGGGTAGTATGATTAGTTGTATAGATTTGGATAACTTCAGCTTAACAGGACACTACAGCAGATATAACGAAGACAGCCTAACAGCCCAGCAGTTACTTATCAGGTGTGTACGCAAGACTAAAGAAACTACGGAAACCTTAACGAGTATATCCGAAGGTATAGACGGTTTTTTGAAGTACTTACGTATAGCATACGACGAAGGTAACGAAGAGCTTACAGTACACGAAGAGTACTACATAACTACGTCTATCAGACAAAACCTTAACAGGTACTTCTTCTTATTCCAAGAAGACGGCAAAAGCGCTATAGAGCTAGCTGGTAACGTTAATAAGGTTATTAACGAAGGCTTAACACTGGTAGCCGAGCTTATAACTAAGCTGTCTGTTATTGCAGGTATCGAAGACAAGCTAAAAGAGTTACAGACCTACCTAGACGGTAGCTACTTAGACGTTTATGACGAGTGTAGCTATACTGTACTAGAGCTGGCTGGTAACACAGGCAAGTACGTAAACGACTATATCACGGTTGTTAATATGTTAATAACTATAGTCGATTATGTTAATAACTCAGAGCTAAGCGTAGACTATACGGACGCTGACGAGATGTTAGTAACCGTAGTAGCTGACGCTGATAATAACAACGAAATTTTAGAATTATAGGAGTAATAAAAAATGAAGTGTGTAAAATGTATCAAAGATAAAGTTACGGGTGTGTGCTACGATATCAAGGACGCTGTAGCCCGTGAAGAGATAGCTACTACTAAGAAAAGTGTAGCAACTATCGAAGCGTGGATAGCGTCGGGTATGTGGGAAAAGATTAGCGCATACCAACACGCTATACATATAAGGGCTAAACGTGTAAAAGACAGCGGTACAGTAGTAACAGAAGGTATATACTTTCAAATCTTTAACCATAGTGTAGTACCCTTTACAGCCGATGACTTACGCCTTTTATTATATTGTATGGGTACATTATCCGCAAACAACACTTTTTCACCTGTGATACTTACCAGTGTTACCGATAGCGCTTTTACTGTAGTAACTAGTTATAGTAGCGCAAGTGACAGCTATACCTACAAAATTACAGATATATTAGAAGTTAACGACAGTGTTAAAAATATAAATACGAAGGAATAACTAGCCTATGACTAAAGAAGAATTTTTTAACACCCTAGGTAACTTAGCTGTAGCTGAGAGTAACAGGCGTATAGCTGGCGGTAGTAAGTTCGTACTACCGTCAGTATGTATAGCCCAGTCAGCCCTAGAAACAGGCTACGGGTCTAGTAGTCTTATGACTAAGGCTAACGCCTTCTTCGGTATTAAAGCTGGCGGTAGCTGGACTGGTAAGGTCTTTAGGGCTGGTACGTGGGAAGTAGCGGACGGTGAAGCGTATAACACTACCGCTAACTTTAGAGCCTATGACAGTCTACAGGACAGCGTAGCTGACTACTACGAGTTAATCATTAACGCTAGTAGGTACGCTGGTGGTCTTAGTACTTACCCTGACGGTATTAAAACCCCTTTAGATACTATAACGGCTATCTGGAAGGCTGGCTACGCCACTGACGAACTTTACGACACTAAGGTTATGAGTATTATAAACAGTAACAACCTTACAGAGTTCGATAAACTGGTAGACGGTAAAACCTTTGACCCCAGCTACAGCTGGACGGGCGCAACGTCTAGCGGTGGTAACGGTAGTAGCAGTATAGTAAGCGGTGACGGTACGATTATAACGGGTAAGAAGATAGCGTACGGTTTTAGGAAAGTCGAGCGCATACAATTATAAAAAGAAAAGAGCCTAGCATAATGCTAAGCTCTTTTTGTTAGGGTGTAGTTTTAGCCTTCCGCCTGCCGTATGACCAATACGATAGCGTTATAAACTCAATTAAGAGTGTGTCCATATAAAGCTACTGGTGGATAGTACACTATGAGTACACCATATAAACATTATATAAAAATAGGTTTAATTTGTCAACAAAATCTCAAAGAATTTTTGTTTAGTAGTCTGGTTGTTAAAGTAAAGGTCACCACGCTCTAGCCAGACCTTTATACGTTTCATAGTGGCGTTATTCTTCTTTAGTAGTATCATTGACTTATCGTTATCGTCCATATCGTTAGGGTCTAGTACATACGTACGGTAAAGTCCGAAGTTTTTTTCGTAGTTACCGTCTATATAAAAACATTGATATTTTACGTCCTGCCAGAGCGAATACTTACCACTGTCTAGTACAAACTGGTACAGCTTGTAGTTAGCTGTAGCAGGGCGTTTTTTAATAAAGCTGTCACTGTCCCGTAAAAATTTATTGTAAAAGTTATAGTCACCGTACTCACGTTGAGCTATCGACTGCCCGAAACGTGTAGCCTTCTTTTTTGCTATAAACTCTTCGTTAAAGTAAAACTCTATACATACTGACTTAACCTTATCTTTAGTAAAGCGCTTGTTAACGTCAGGGAAGACGTTAAAGTACGTAAAGTGTGGGTTAACGATACTAATAGCGTTACCAAAACACAGTACTACTGTTTCGTCACGTGACCTGTCTACGGTGTCGTAAAACTCTTCTAAAAGCTGTGGCTCATTTTTTAAGTAGGGTAGCCTACCCTTATCTATAATAAATTCGTCAAATATGATAGTAGTAACTAACGGGTACGGGTTAGACTTTAGTGACGGGGTTTTAGAGAGTGCTACCATATACCCAGCTAGCTCACCGTTTATATAGAGCTTGTCCGCCTTTTGTTCTAGTACGTCCGTAGGAAACTTGAAACGGATATCAGCGAAATAGTCCGTTATCGGGTCTAGTTCTGTCTGGTAGCGTCTCAGATATATAAACTGCTTACCCTTCTTTTTGAAACGCTTAATAGCTAGCTCTTTACCTGAAAATGACTTACCGCCCCCACGATTGCCTATAACGTAGTTAAAAATACACTTCTGGCTAAGCAGTGGGGCAGGTGAATAGTATATCGACATAATGATTAACTCCTATAGAAAAGGGCTAGAAAACTCTAGCCCTGTCTGTTTTAGTCGAAAAGTTCGTCAATGACTTTTCTATTTTTTTCAGCTGACACTTCAGCTAAGTCTTCGTAGCCTTGTACAGCTTTAACCCACATAACAGGGTACTCAGTGTTACGTACTACGTTCATATCGTCTACAGCAATAATAGCGTAGCAAGTCTTAGTAGGTAACTCTTTGACGTCTTTTCTAAACTTACAGTCAATAAGTCTACCGTTTTTAGTTGTGGCTTTGTAAGTGTTAAACTTCTTGCCGTCGGTGGTTTGCTTTTCAGCTACAGTGATTTTGATACGTTTTGTTTCCATTGTTTACTCCTTCGGGTGAAACAGTACCCTTTTTAATTTATTTACCCCTTTGGGGTATGGTGGGGTAGTCTGGAATTGAGCCAGACACGTAAACCTGTGACCGTTTACGTCTGCCTTGTACCCCATATAACCGCTATAGGCGGTTAGTCTTCTATTTTACGTCTAAGGTAAAGCTATCTACGGGGTTACCGTCACTTTTTATTATGTACGTTACCTTAGTACAGTTAGGTATCTGGAACTGTTTAGGTAACTTACAGTACGCTAGGTGTAGCTCTTTAGCCTTTTTAATCAGATAGGCTTTACTCTGTGAAGAGTGCCTACCGTACTCGGTTTTATCACCTTCAAAAACTCTATATAATCTGTACATAGCTTTCAATAGCTCCGTTAATTTTAATAAGTTCACACATAAGACTTAAAATTTAACTCCCAACAGCAAACATTTTCAAGGTCTAAAACTACACCCTTACCGTGACTATGGTTTACTGTTTCATAATATAACACTGTATTACCCGTTTTATATGATAAATTACTAGCTCTGGAAACACAGTTTATAGTTTGCCTAGTGCCGTCCTTATATAATATATGTAAATTAGCAAATAACATAACTCACCTATATAACGTTTACAATTACTAGGGCTGTGACTACCAGCCCTGCTAATATCCATACTGCTAAAATAAGTCTGTCCATTTTAACCTTCTTAATAAATTCACCGTTAATAAACTTGTACTTCATAGCGTCACCTTAACAGCCTACACAAAATTTTACTATTTTTAGTACTTCGTGGTCTAAATAGATAGTATAATCTAGCCAGCTCTCTGACCCGTCAACTCTGCTACTAAACACAAATAAAACTCTGCTACTAAACACAAATAAAACTCTGCTAAACTCAGGCGCTATACTTCTTAATAGCGTTACTTCTGCTTGTACTATATCATTTTCAAGCTCTCTTACCTGTAGATTGTTACTGTGGCTTATTTCAATAAAAATAGTTTTTGACATAATTTTAACCCCTTGCTAATATCTAGCATAGATATAATACACCTTTTACAATTTATTGTCAAACAAATTTTGTATATTTTTTAATTTTTATGAAAAAATTTTTATTTTGGGCGTATCTCGAAGTTTTGGGGGTCTAAGAGTACACCGCTAGGGTATTGTTTAGGCTTAAGCTTACAGTGGTAGGTTTTGTCCTTCTTTAGCTCGTCACAGATAGCCCAAGCGTTAAAGCCTACCCTGAAGGTATCCCAGTTCATTAGCTCTTTTATCTCTGGGGTAGCACCAGCACAGGTGATATGTGGTTTATCGTCTTCGTCTACTTCTATATAGGTTTTACTTCTAAGGTATCTACCGGCCTTAAAAGAGCCTTCTACCTTCCACTTGCCTAGGTCACCTGTTTTAAGCCAGTCTACGTACTCTGCTAGCTCTTTAGGTATATCGTCTTCTGTACCCCTGAAGTGTATACTGTCCGTGTCACAGTAGACAGCTCTACCCTTGAAGGTATTCCAAGCAGTAACCAGCATACGACGGGCGTAGGCTGTTACAAAGCAAGCATAGGGTATATAGTAGTGGCTGGGGTCGTCTGGCTCTTTGTTAAAGGCTACTTTTTCAGCCGTGAACTGTACGGGCTGGTCTTCGCTTATAAACTCTGTAGCCTTAGAGAGTAGTACGTATTTAGTACCGTGTTTACCGTAGGCGCTATTCATTATGATTTTGCTTTCTTGTCTATCCAGCTTAGCCTTAAGGTAGATAGGGTCGTTAAGGTAGCGCTCAGGGTCGTTACCAACTTCTTTAGCACGCTCACGCATTTTAAGCTCTGCGTCTTGCTTTTGTTTATAGTACTTGTCTATAAAGGCTTTACCGTCAGCGTTACCGCATTGCTTAAACTCATACCACTCTAGCCACTGGTGGACTGTGAAGTCATAGTTATCTAGGTAGGTCTGGTAGTCTACTTCTGTAAACCAGATAACGTCGTCGTTATAGTAGTCAAGGTCACCCCACTCTTTATAGTCCGTACTCTCAGCTAGCCACTCTCTACCGTACTTGTACTTCATTTGGATACAGGGCAGGTGGTAGCTCTCTTTTAACTTAAAGCTCACCCTAGCACACGCTACCCACGTTGTAGTATCTGAGCTTATCGGCTTGCCCTTCCTTTTGAAAAACCTTCCGAACGGGATTTTGAAGTTACGAAGGCAGTACGGGTACATACTGTTAACGTCTAGGACTGTGATATCACCTATAACGTCACGCTCGATATAGTTAGGGTTTACGTAGGATATACCGCCCCTGTAGGCTTGCTTGAAGTCTTCCCAGACCTTGTAACACTTGATATAGTAGTCAAAAGCCTTTTCTAGCTTAACGCCTGACCGCTTTATTTTATCCCGCACGTCTTTAGGTGCAAAACGGTAGTACGCACCTTCCCAGTCTTCTAAGCCTGTTATCCTAGGTATCTTAAACTGTTGTAGCCCTTCGTAGTGAGCCTTGTATACGTTAGTCTTTTCGTCTTCTGCTACACAGCACGCCTTAAAGAACTCGAAAGCCTTTGACGCTCTCGTACGGTAGATAGTGCCGTAGGTTTCGAACTGTACCCGTAAAGCTTCTGCAAGGGTCAAACAGTCGTTTTTTAAGTAGCTCAGCTCTTCAGCTGTGAGCTGGTGACCTACGGGCCGTATCTGGGTGTAAAAGTCTTTAGGCTCGTCTATCTTCTGGTATATCTTATTATATTGTTTACCCACGTTTTTAAGGCTCTCAGGGAAGAGCTTGAGCGTATCCCAGAAATGTATAAACGCTGGCGTGTTAGTCGTAGCCTTCGAAGGTTTAACAACCGTCATACTGAACCACTGACCCTGTGCCGTGATATTGTGGGTAAACTTGTTAGTCAGGTCTTCACCGTCTTCCCACGCCTTCATAAAGGTCTTACTGGGCATATATTCAAAACCCCGTTTGTACAGGGCTGGTAGTATGTAGTTACCGTCATACTTAAGGTTATGAAAGCCTATATCATATACGTAGCGGTCACCTAGTATAGTATCTAAAAAGCTATCAATATTGTTACCGTGCTGGAAGTCGTACTCCATTATATCGGATAAGCCCCAAGCCCAGACCCTAACGTCGTTACCGTCTTCGGTTGCGGACGTTTCGAAGTCTGCCGTACAGTGCTTAACGTAGTCGTACTTCATATTCTTAGCAATGGTAAAAGGTAGAAATTTACGGGTCATATAGGGGACACTCCTATTATATTAGATTAGTTAAACTTTTTAACGCTTGCTATCCTTGCTCTAACAACGTCGGTAAAGTCTTCAGCTGTTTCCACATACATAAAATCGTCACTGTTAAACTGTGATATCTCTATATCTTCTGAAGGGTCACCGTTACCGAAAAAGTTAGTTATCTCTTGTAAGTTCATACTCTCGATATCGGCTATCACTTCTTTAGGTATTTGACCGTTTGGTAGTGATATGTTATAGTGGTCTTTGATTTGGTTTAATGATTTGATTATAGCGCTTTTATAGTCCGCTTTTATCTGTTCTGGGTGAGCTGTGTATAGCTCACCTTTTTCTGTCTTCTGCCCCCACTTGTTAAGGTAGCGTATATACTGGTCAAACTCCGTTTTGTTCTTAAACTCTTTGAACTCCATAAAGCCTGTATCTGGGTTAGTAACGTACCGCCCTTTATTACTTCTACTAAAAGGCATTGTACGACTAGCCCAGTTAATACCGTCGTCAAACCCACCCACTAAAGCACGTCTAGTATGCGGACTGTCTATACCTTCTTTAGCTATATACTTCAGGTTACTTTTAACCCTTCGGTTAGCTCTCTGTACCGCCATTTTATAGGCGTGCTGTAGTTCTTCGGGTACTACATAACCCTTACTTTGTCTTGCCACCTTCAGCCCCCTTAATAGCAATATCTACCATACTATTAACATAGTCTTCACAGTGTCCGCAGTTGCCCTTCTTCCTTATCTGGTCATACCTTAAGCGGACTACGTTACCACAGCTACACTGTACCCAGTAGTACCATAGATAGCCGTTAGGCTCTCTAGTTGACGGGGTTAGTATAGTAAGCTCACCGTGACGTTCGCCTATATGCTTATCTCTTAATATACTCATACTTCCTTCACTCCTTCTAGCTTGTAATATGTAACTCTCAGGTTACTATAAGTGTACATAGTAGCTAAGTACATAGTAGAAGAGTGTACAAACTTCATATAGGCTGTTTTATCACTTTCGTCATACTCGAAAATACTAGCGTTAGGGTAATCTCTTAAAATAGCCTGCTTTATTATCTCACTACTATCTTTGTCGGTACAGCTGTAATTTTTAGTACTCTTGTCAATACTTGTCATACTATTCACACTCCTTATAATGTTAGTACTTATTATAGCACTATCTATTATAGTTGTCAAACAAATTTTGTAAGATTATACAGTCTGAACATACGTTCGGGGAAGTGGACGGC
>JAGCIP010000148.1 GCA_017648525.1 Clostridia bacterium | reverse complement strand
CTAAAATCTTCTTCGTACTGTTTAATTTTTTCGCCAAGTTCGGCTTTTTTACTTTCTAATTCAGCATAAGAATAGGCTATCTCTTGATGCGCTTTCATACTCGCCTGTTTATTTGCGAGTTCTATACTCTTTCTCGTGTACTCGTTTTGCACAGCCTTTAATTGCAAATTAAGTTGCTCTAAACTCTCAGGTTCAAAATCAACTGTTAAAAACTCGTCTTTATGTACCGCCAACTCCGCAATTTCCAACTCTACTTGCTTTAACTCGCTGTTTATTCTTGTATAAGTTCTATATATTTGACCTATATACTCTAAAGAAGTTGCTTTGTCGTAACCACCGCCGAGATTAAATGAATTTATAAACGTATTTAGTTTATTCTCTAATTCACAGGCTTTTTTCTCGCTTTCAACAAGGTCCGTTCTCTTATTTTCTATCATGACCAAATATGGTGACGGTGCGTTTTTCTTGGCTTTCAAGGACAAGTCAACACCAACTTTACCTGCCAACAAAACAGCAAAAACACCCACGATAATCCAACCAAAAACAAAGTCAAACCCAGCAACAAACAAGGAAACGAAACCACCCACTACCCCTAAAATTAAAAGTACGTAAAGCACGATATTTAAGTTAGGTTGATTTTTAGTAGGTTCATTAGCGTTTCTATTAGTCAAAGTGTTTAAATCTGCCTTTATACTGCTTATACGCTCGTCAAGTTTAGATAATTCCATTAAATTTTCTTTATAACTTGCTAAAATTGTTTCGTCAGCAGATTTCCCGTTGAGAATTTGTTCGGCTGAAGTTTTATCTTCGGTCAATTTTGCTCTTTGTGCAACTAGTTTTTCGTATCGTCTTTTATTTATAGCGCACGCTTCCGCCCTGCCCGCTTTTCCAACACGATCGGTTAGGTCTTTAACTTGCTTTTGTAAGTCGTTAACTTCATTTTTTAATAGTTCGGTTTCTGTCTTTAACCTATTTAACGTTTCTAGCGAATTGTTAGCCCTAACCATTTGCTCTTCAACGTTAAAAATCTCTCTCTTGCAATCGGGAATAACCCCTTTATCGCCACGATATTTATAGGTTTTTGCCTTTTCTTCAACCTTTAATAACGCCTTGTCAAACGCCTCTGAATCTTGCACTTCACAAACTGCATTAAACTTTGCAGTTAAGGTAGTATTACTCTTAATTTCAAAATCTTTTTGCGAAAAATAGGTGGTTGATAAAAACCCTTCTTCATCTATCTCAAAGATGCGCTTACCAAGGTTTTCAGTATTAGCGTAAGATTTACCCGTTGCAACGTCTATTAGTAGCACTTGGTCGTCAGATTCTTTAAGCCCAAAATAGCGCTCGATTTTATATTCCTTATCCCCCCAAACAAACCAAACTGCTCCGCCAAATTTTTCGGTAGAATTCCAAGGTCTATACTTAATTCTGTCGTTTTCCGAAACGCTACGCTTATTACCACTTATTCCATAAAACATTGCCTTAATAAAGTTGGCAAGCGTGCTTTTCCCCCAGCCGTTATCTTGTTTTATCGTGTTTAATCCTGCGTCAAACTCATAGGTAAAATCTTTAAGTTTGCCAAATGATGAAACGTAACATTTAACTAATTTCACTTAAAAATCCTCCCCTTTAAGAGCGTTTAAACCACACATAATAACCTTGTATTTTTCATCAGCATCTAAATCGCTTTCCCAAACGGCACGAACAAATTCTCCACGCACGGTTTTATCAAGCGCATAATCGTCCGCCGTTATTTTGAGTTTAGTTTTGTCATACACTTTTGCAAAGAAAAACATTTCGTTAAGTCTTAAAGATAGCCCATCTTTGTCAACGTCAAGGTTAATATCGTGTTCGCCTTTTATAAGTACTTTTACCAAACTTTTAGTGTCAAAATAATCTTTTGCAAGGCTCAAAATCTCAGCCCTTGCATCTATCCAACTGTGTTTTTCGGTTATATCGTAATCTAATTGATGTAATGAGCGAGATGAAAATTCAACAAAATTTGTATTCAAATTACCATCTTCAACTTCAATTAAAACAAACCCTTTATCCCCCAACTCATCAAAGCCACGCCCCTCCAAGCAACCAGCATAAGCGTATTTACCCCTTAAATCTAACTGACCTTGAGAATATTCGTGAACGTGTCCCAACGCTAAATAGTCAATATTTTTATCTTTAAGTAACGGCAAACTGATTTTTTGGGCGGTTTCCGAGCCTTTATAATCGGCAATTTGACCGTGCAAAGTTACAATGTTTATTCGCTTCTCATCTAAACTCAAATCGTCGTAAATCGTTCCGCAATTATGTGTCGTTAATTTCACCCCGCTAACGACAACTTCTCCGTAATCAAACGCAGACCATTTATCGGAAAAAACCTTAAAATTACAAGGCAAATTTTCGCAGGTACTAACAAAATTATCGTCGTCGTGATTTCCAGAAAGATACAAAAATTCAACGGTTGAATTGTTTTCAATCGCCTTAATAACCCTTTCACGAGTTCTAATTGTAACACGAGAAGTGTCAAACATATCTCCCGCAATTATAACAACAGAAACTCCATTTTCCGTTGCATAATCAGTCAAACGTTCAAAAGTACGCAAAACGTCTTCTCTACGTATCTTTGACTTTTCCGTTGGCAACGTTTCCATTTTTGAATCTAAATGCAAAT
>JAGCIP010000147.1 GCA_017648525.1 Clostridia bacterium | reverse complement strand
GCAATAGAGAGCGCAACTGCGCTTAAAGAATATGCCTTTAACGAGTTGGGCGCAAAAACCTTAAAATCCCGTTGCTACAAGCAAAATGAAAAATCAAATAAACTTATTGAAAGATTAGGGCTAAAATTTTGTAGCGAAGATAAAGAAAAATATTATTTTAGTTTAGAAAGATAATCCGCAAAAGAGCGGATTTCTTTTTTTTGGTTATAAAACCCTTTCGTGAGCAATATATTATATTGCAAGGCGACACTTTTTACCGTGTCGAACAAGTAAAGGTTAGGAGGGGTTTTATGGCGTTAGAACCTATATATGAAACTATAAATTTAAACTGTAAAAGGTGCGAACTTAAAGAGCAAATAAAGGTCGAGTGCGGGGCGGTTGCCACTGAAGAAGTTTCAAGGGTGCTTTCGGTGTCGGCTTGGGCAAGCGTTAACGAAAACGAAGTCAATGACGGGCAAATTTCTTATAGCGGTAAGGCGACTTTCTTTATTAGTTACCTATCAAACGACGGGCAAATTAAAAAGACCGAGTGTGGAAGTGAATTTCGTGGGACTATTAAAGACGAGCGGGTAACTGCCGACGCAAAAGTTTATACAACTGCGGTTATAGAAAAGGCGGAAACCGATAACAGCGGGCTTAAACTTGGCGTTAAGGCGTTCGTTACGGTTTGCGCAAAAGTTAGTGCGTGTGCGCCCTATCAAGCATTGTCTGGTGGTGATAATCTTATATTAAATGCGGGTGAAATGCCGATTGTTAGGACTTACACCGCAAAAAGAACGGTGTACCCTATCGAAGAAAGTTACGAATTAACTTATGCCGTTGAAGAAATTTTAAGCCACGGCGCACGTGCCGTGATTACTGCCGTACAATGTGGGGTGGGGTGCATTATCGTTGACGGGGAAGTTTTAACCAGCGCTATAGCCTTGCAAAAATCTTCGCAAAATGATATAATAAAAGAAAACAAGAGTTTTGCTTTCCGTGCGGAATTAGAGTGTCAAGAGGCAATGCCGAGTATGACTGCTACAGCAACGGTAAATGAAAGGTCGTTTAAGACGGACGTTGCCGTAGACGAAGAAAACGGCAAAAGCACGGTTACGGTTAGCGTTTCGCTAGTATTAGAAGGCGAGGCAATTAGCGAAGAAAGTTTATCGGTTGCGACCGACGCCTTTTCCGTTCAAAGAGAAGTGGAAGTGGTTAAGACTGAATTGCCTTATTACAAGGCTTGCGACCAAAGAAGTTTAACAAGTGCGGTTGCGGGCAGGGTTACGGTTAGCGAACTTCCACCAAGTGCGATTATAATGGCGGTGGGGTGTGAAAAAGCCGAAATATTAAGCACGACTTGCGAGCAAGAAAAAACGGTTATAACGGGCGTATTATTAGCCGTTGCGTATATTAAAGATGGAGACGGGCACGTGTTTACGGTAAACCTTGAAACGCCGTTTGAAAGTGAGTTTGATTGTGCGTTCGGGTGCGATACCGAAATAACTGCGGATATTAAAGCAGTTAAGGGCAAGGCGAAGATTATAACCTTAACCGAGTTGGAATTAGAAAGCGAAATAATAATTACCTTATACCCCGCTAAAAGGCATAGCGTAAGACTTGTCAGCGAGATTAAAGAAGGCAAAGACAAGTGCGCTTGCAATAGTGGAATAAGCGTTTATATCGCACAAGATGGAGAAGAGCGCTGGGATTTAGCTAAGCGCATTAACGTTTGCCCGAGCGAGATAGAAAGAATAAATCCAGACTTGCAATTCCCGTTAACGGGCAAAGAGCGTATAATAATATATAGACAAAAGTAAAGGGCTTTTAATAGCTTAAATGGAAAAGACTAATGAGAAAAGCAACGGTGACTGCACGTGCAAAACTAAATTTAACATTAGACGTGTTGGGGGTAAAGGACGGATACCACGAGATAGAATCGCTGGTTTGTTCTGTGTCGTCTGCCGACAAAATAATCGTTCGTGAAAGAAAAGATAACCGAATTACCCTTTCTATGAAAGGAATAGCGGTGGGCTGTTCTATAACCGACAACAATGCTTATAAAACGGCAAGGTTGTTTAAGGAAAAATACGGCACACGGGGCGTGGATATAATTATAGAAAAAGGCATACCTGTCGGTGGT
>JAGCIP010000146.1 GCA_017648525.1 Clostridia bacterium | reverse complement strand
CGGCTTGTTTTACTTTAATGTTTATACAAGGAGAATTATATTAATATGGAAAAGGTTTACGATATACATATACATTTAAGTTTTGATATTCCCATGCAAGAAATGGTTAAAGTTTTTGAAGAAGAATTTAAGGAAACTGGAACTGAAAAGTATTGTTTTTTATGTTTACCACACCATGCAAATGGTAAAAACAAATTGTTTCTAAGTGCAACTCAAAATCTAAAAGGTTTATTTCTTAAAAACGCTTTTGCGCCAAACGGCTATGCTTTTGCGGGGTTAGTTCATCCACAGGAAGATATGCCTAGCGAAGAGCGTGCGGAAATTTATTATAAACAAGCGGTAGAATATCACAATGCCGGATATGACGGAATTAAAATGCTTGAAGGGCATCCAACTTTTAGCCGTGTGCTAGGTCGCACGCTTGACGATAAGGTTTATGATAAATTTTATAAGTATTTAGAAGAAAATCAAATTCCTATAATTTTGCATGTCGCTGACCCGGAAGGTAGTTGGGATATGGATACGGCAAGTGAAGTAGCAAAGGCGCTTGGCAGAACATATTGTGATGGTTATCCGTCTAAAAGACAGTTGACGGATGAAGTGTTTGGCGTCTTAAAGAAATATCCCAACTTAAAATTAGGTTTGGCGCACTTTGGTTTTATGTCTTACGATATTAACGAAGCGCAAAAATTCATAAGTTATAAAAACACTTTCTTTGACCTTACTCCCGGTGGAGAACAATTAATCAAAATGGCTGAAACTTGGGATGAGTGGTTAAAGTTCTTTACCCAACATCAAGACGAAATTGTTTATGGTAGCGATTTTTACGCTTTCCCAAAACAAGACGAAAAGGAATGGAGAACAGCTTTTCATAGAAGACCCGATTTTGTTAGACAGTTGCTTGAAACTGATAAAGAGCATTTGTATATCGACCAAAAATTTCGTGGTGTAAATATAGATAAATCTTTGAGAGATAAAATTTATAGAGAAAACTTTGTTAAGTTATTAGGAGAGCCAAGAAAAATTAACAAAGAATATTTTCATAGCGAAGCAAAACGTTTGCTTAAAGTATTACCTAACGGTGATAAATACTATATAAAAGACAGAATTATAGACATTACTATACCTGAAAATTTAGAATTTGTTACTAGAAGATATATTAGCGATATAAATTTTATGTGCGAAAATTTTGATAAGAAAAATTAGTACGTTTAAGTTTGCGACTATTTAATGTGGAGAGTTGAAAAATGGAATTGCATTTAACTTTAGATAAGTTTACTAATAATGTAACGTTGAATACGGTGCAAATGCAAAAAGCGATTGACGAGTGCTCTAATTCGGGCGGAGGTAAACTATTTTTGCCTAAAGGTAAAATATCGCTGGGTACTGTCTTATTAAAAAGCAACGTGCATATAGTTTTACAGGACGAAACGGTTATATTAGGTAGTTTAAATTTTGATGACTATTTGCGTGATGAAAAAGTTGATTACCCACTTTATCAAGATGCATCACATAGTTTCTTTAACTGCTCATTGTTCGTTGGGAAAGATTGCGAGAATATATCTATTACCGGTAAGGGGTTAATAGATATGCAATCTGTTTGGGATGAAGAAAATATTAGGAATATCGTTCATCGTGGTGCAAAAGCAATTGCGTTAAAAGAGTGCAAACACGCTTATATTGATGGTGTCACCGTAAATAATTGTACTGATTTAGCAATTTATTTTGCGGGTTGTGAACACGTTGAAATTGCAAATGTAAAAATGCGCACCTACATTGACGGTATTTCTCCAGATAATAGTAAAAACGTTAAAATTCACGATTGCGACGTTGAAACGGGGGACGACGGTATTGTTTTTAAGTCATCTTACACATTAAACCGTTTAGATATTTGCGATAATATCCACGTTTGGAATTGTCGAATAAAAAGTCGTTGTAACGCAATTAAATTTGGAACGGAAAGTAACGGCGGTTTTGAAAATATATTAATTGAAAATATTGATATTAGAGAAACTCGAATTACTGGGGTTAGTATTGAAAGCGTAGATGGGGCAATTATAGATGGCATTACTGTTAGAAACGTTAAAATGAGAAACGTCAATGCTCCAATTTTCGTGCATATTGGCAAACGCATGCGTGGGCCTGCTGGTCGTGAGTTTGGGAAAATTAAGAATATAGTGTTTGAAAATATAACCGCTGACGGCCCGTATGAGGAATACGAAATAGTTCCTTGGAATTACGTTAGTTATAAGGCTAACGACCTTTTGCAAAAACCTTGGATATTTGGCGTTGCTGAAAGTTTTGACGATACCTATTCGGGAAACACAAAAGACAGCGACTGGCAAATGACGAGTAATGTGTGTGGACTAAAAGAAAGTCCTATTGAAAATGTTGCTATTAAAAATATTCATTTTAAATTAGACGGGGGTGTTAAGGAATATAAAAAGGACGTGCCAGAAGAAGCACAAGATTATCCCGAAGTATACGTGTATGGTAGAATTTTACCCGCAAAAGGTATATATTTTAGATACGTTAAAAACTTAAAAATAGAAAATGCTATCATTGAAACTTATAGACCTGATGCAAGAGAAGATTTTGTTATTCAATAAAATTTAATAAATCTACAATAAAAAAGAGTTCGATTATGAAATGCACCCCAAAAGTTAGACACTTTAAGGAGGTGCATTTTTTATTGCAAACAAAGGACAAATATTAAAAAAATACTCGCCAGAATTCAAATTATCAGTATAAAAACTTTTAAAGGGTGAAAATTTTTGCACCCTTTTTGTCTAAAAACACTACAAGAGATTTTAAGGCTTATGTGTCGGGTAAAATTGGGTAAAATCAAAAATTTTCAAAGTGCAAAAACGGGGCTAAATTGCACTAAAAACATATAAAAAAGCCCCAAAAATAAACAAAAATAAATCGATAAAGCCTTTG
>JAGCIP010000145.1 GCA_017648525.1 Clostridia bacterium | reverse complement strand
TCTCTAAAGTCACCGTTTTCAAAGTGTTTTACGTTTCTAATATGTGCAAACGCTATTCTATCGCAATGCTTTCTCACAATTTCTGCAACGTTGTTGTCAGGATTAGCATTTAAACTACCAGAACAAAGGGTTAAGCAGTTATATTCGTCGTCTACCATCTTCAAGAAACGGTCAATACTCTTTTCGTCAACCAAAAGTCTAGGCAAACCAAAAATATCCCACGGTGGGTCGTCCATATGAATTGCCATCTTTATATCGCACTCACGGCAAGTTGGCATTATGGCTTCTAAAAAATACTTTAAGTTTGCCCAAAGTTTTTCGTGGTCAACCCCTTCGTACGCCTTAAAGAGTTTATCTAACTGAGCCATACGTTCAGGCTCCCAACCAGGAAAAGACATATCGTATTTTTCGGTAAAGTCCAAAATATACTTTGCCATTGCGTTATAATCGTCTTGAATCATATTCTTTTGATAGAATAACGCAGTAGAGCCGTCACCAACGGGGTGGAATAAATCACTTCTCGTCCAGTCGAAAATAGGCATAAAATTATAACAAATTACTTTAACGCCAAACTTTGAAAGATTCTTTATGGTCTGTTTATAATTTTCGATATAACCGTCACGAGTGGGTAAGCCTATCTTAATATCGTCGTGCACGTTAACCGATTCAACAACGTCTATATTAAAGCCGTATTCTTTACATTGATTGTAAACTTTTTCTATTTCGCTTTCTTGCCAAACTTCGCCCGGCATTTTATCGTGGAGAGCCCAAACTATTCCACTTACGCCAGGAATTTGCTTGATATCGCTTAAACTTATGCGGTCGTTTCCTTCGCCGTACCATCTAAAAGTCATTTGCATAAACTAATTTACCTCTTATCATTTATTTAATTATATTATACACTATTATACTAATAAAATCAATAACTAATTTAATTTTAATTAACCATTTTACACTACTTCTTGATTATAATATTACCCGCTTATACTTTCAATATACAAATTTGATTTAGTTAATAGAAATATGATTTTACTCGTTATGCCCTAAACTAAAAAGGGCGTTTTATTAATGCGGTGAACTAAAATCTCGTCAATCACAGCGTTTCCCCTATTTTTAAGCAAGAACATAACTATATCGGCAATATCTTGCGGTTTAATCATACCCTCGTCTGTCAAGTCAGGACGAGACACTTTAATCATATCGGTATAAACTCCACCAGGTGAAATTGCGTGCACTCGCACCCCTTTATCGTAAACTTCTTGCGCTAATGATTTGGTAAAGCCAAGTAATGCGTGTTTAGATGCCGTGTATGCACTTTGCAAGGGATAGCCTGCGTGCGCCACTACCGACGCAACGTTTATTATACTTGCTCTATTAGATTTTAAGAGCGTTGGCAAAGCAAGTTGCGTTAAAAGATAAGGCGCTCTAAAATTGATATTCATAATATCGTCCAAAATTTCGGTTGCGGTCGATTCAACAGGGCAATTCAACGCCTTGCCTGCGTTGTTAATAAGAATATCTATTCCGCCCGTCTGCTCTAAAACTTGATTAAAACCTTGCCTTAAAAACTCGTCGTCAGTGAGATTTCCTGCAACTATAATACACTCCCCGCCTATTTCACTAATTAGTTGTTTGGTTTTGTTAAGTTTGTCAACGGATTTTCCGCCAAACAACACGATTTTAACCTTTTCACGGGCTAAAGCAAGGGCAATTTCCCTGCCTATTCCGCCACCTGCGCCCGTAATGAGCGCAACTTTACCAACTAAACTCATAATTCTCCTTTATAGGAATAGCCCACTATTCGCCAAAAGCGAAGGTGGGCTATTTTTATTTTTTGTTAAACTAACTGTAGTTACGCAGATTATTCAGCGTCCTTTTTATCTGCGGGTTCTTCAGCAACTCCTTCTGCAACTTCTTCAACTGCTTCTTCAACGGGTTGAGCGATATTAGCAGCGTTTTTCTTTGCTAACTTCTTTTCCATTTTAATTCTTTGCTTTTCAGCTTCAGCAGCAAGTTTTGCTTCGTCAGCAGCAAGTTTTGCAGCGGCAGCAGCAGCCTTTTCAGCTTCTTCTGCTTCTCTCTTTGCTTGAAGTGCTTCGATTTCTGCTTTGTTTGCTTCGTCACGAGCGATAATGGTAACTTCAGTTGACTTGTCGAACAAGTGGCAGTGGATAATATCAAGAGCAATCTTAATATTGTCGCCTGCTTTGCTTGCTGAACGAGAGTCAACCTTTGCAGTAAGGTTACTTACGTCTTCTACGATACTTACGAAATCGTCTTTGCCTTGAGAGGCTTGTTCAGACCTAGTTTTGCAGTAAAGTAAGGTTTCAGAACCGAGTGCTTCAACAACGTCAACTTTAACTTCGATAATAGCGTTATCAGGATTTTCAACCCAAGCAGGTTCGTCATGAATATCTTCCGGTCTAATACCGAACACGATTTCCTTATCGGTGTTGAGATATTTATCTAAGTTACAAATCAAATCTACCTTTTCCTTGGGAAGAGCGATTTTTTCTAAACCAAATTCGAGATAAACTTTCTTCTTTGTTCCGGTAAGTTTACCAGTAAAGAAGTTCATTTGGGGAGTTCCAATAAAGCCTGCAACGAATTGATTGATAGGATGGTCGTAAAGATTGATAGGCGTATCTACTTGTTGCATAAATCCGTCTTTCATAACTACGATTCTAGTACCCATGGTCATAGCTTCTACTTGGTCGTGAGTAACGTAAATAAATGTAGTTGCAAGTCTGTTGTGGAGTTTGGTAATTTCGGTTCTCATTTGTGAACGAAGTTTTGCGTCCAAGTTAGAGAGCGGTTCGTCAAGTAAGAAAACCTTAGGTTCACGAACGATTGCACGACCTAACGCAACACGTTGTCTTTGACCACCAGAAAGAGCCTTTGGCTTTCTAGAAAGGTACATTTCGATACCAAGAATTCTTGCAGCTTCTTTAACACGTTGATCGATTTGGGGTTTGGGCATCTTGCGGAGTTTAAGACCGAACGCCATGTTGTCGTAAACGGTCATGTGGGGATAAAGTGCATAGTTTTGGAAAACCATTGCGATATCTCTATCCTTAGGTGCAAGGTTGTTAACCAAAACGCCGTCGATATAAAGTTCACCGTCAGAAATTTCTTCAAGACCCGCAATCATACGGAGAGTGGTAGATTTACCACAACCTGACGGACCAACGAATACGATAAATTCCTTGTCTTCGATATCAAGGTTAAAGTCGGTAACAGCAGTTACGCCCGACGGATAAACCTTGTAAATGTTCTTAAGATTTAAACTTGACATAATTTTCCTCCGTGGTTATATATAACCATTAATTATTTTCTATTATATTTTACATCTTTTGATATATTTTCACAATGGCAATTAAAATAAATAAACCGCCCTTTTATGTACAATTTGCACAAAAGAAATTCTTTATTTTGATATTATGCACACTTTTCGCAAACGCAAGTGCTATAATGCACGAATGCAGAGTTGTCGTACTTCCAAGAAGAATCCCAACCGCTTGGAATTGAAGTGCCTTTATAATAAATATCGGTCATTAAGGTATTAGAAGTAAACACCAACCCAGACATTGTGGTCATGCTCAACGGAATAGTTATACTTACAAGTCTAGTGCAACTACTAAAACAACGCTCTCCTAAATGTTCAACGCCCTCTGCAAGAACTACGCTTGCTAAAAGGTCACAGCCCCTAAACCCTTCGTCGCCGATATATTTAATAGAGCCAGGAACGTCAACGCCGGTTATTGCTTTCTTATCTTTAAACGCAGCGTCGCCTATAGCAACTACGGGTTTTTCGTTATAAGTTTCAGGAATAACCACTACCTTGTCACCACAAGTACCGATACTAGAAACAATATAGCCCGTCCCTTCGTCGTTAAGTTCGAAAGATAATCCTTTGCTGGCAACTCTTGGTGGTTCGCTAGGCGTGCTACAAGCGGTAACCGCAAAAATAACGGTGCATGCAAGTGCACAAGCAATTAAAGATGTTAATAGTTTTTTCATAAAAATTCTCCTTTATATATATTGTGTAAATATGGATTGTTAATCCAACTCGTCCAAGG
>JAGCIP010000144.1 GCA_017648525.1 Clostridia bacterium | reverse complement strand
TTTTTGTGCGGGTAGTCTATACGCAATTTATCACGATTATGCGGACGAAGATATTTTATCGTTTGCAAACAAAGTGGCGGTAAGTTGCTTGTCTCAACCTGATTCCGTTAGCGGAATTTTAACAAAAGAAGAACTTGACAAGTTAAGTTTTTAATTTTGTAAGATAGTTCGTTTAGTTGGTTATTTGTTTTTAGGACATAAAAAGTAGTGAAAAATGAAAAAGTTTAAGGCAATACTTAATTTGTTTTTAGTAATGTTCAAAATCGGGCTTTTTACTTTCGGCGGTGGTTATGCAATGATTGCCGTTATAGAAAGAGAGCTTGTAGAACGTAAAAAATGGATTGAGCAAGAAGAATTTTTAGATATGGTTGCGATTGCGGAATCTACCCCGGGGCCTATTGCTATAAATAGCGCGACTTACGTCGGTTATAAAATAGGCGGGGTTTTGGGCGCAATTTTTGCTACCTTGGGCGTCGTTTTGCCGTCCTTTACTATAATTTTTATAATTTCCTTATTTTTTGATGCGTTTTTGGAGTTGGAGTGGGTTAAATACGCATTCTATGGTATTCAAGCGGGCGTTTCTTACTTGATTTTGTCCGCGGGTATTAAGATGTTTAAGGGGTTAAAAAAGACCCCGCTAAACTTAATTATTTGTTTATCTACCGTGGCGTGTTTATTAACCCTTTCATTACTCGCAGTAAGTTTTTCAAGCATTTTTTATATCTTAATAGGCGGTGTAATAGGGCTTGCCGTTTATTTGGTAAAATATCTTAAAGAAAAGAAAACTCGTCAAGACGAATTGCCCCAAAATGAAAAGGGGGATAATGAATAATGAGTATCTTTTTAGATTTATTCTTAACCTTCTTTAAGATAGGCATTGTGTCGTTTGGCGGTGGTTATGCAATGATACCACTCGTCACGGACGAGGCGTTAAGATACGGATTTACGTCTGAAGCGGTGCTTAATTTTATTGCCGTTGCGGAATCTACGCCAGGACCTATCGCAATAAATATGGCGACATACATAGGCTCTGTTCAGGGTGGAATATTCGGCTCAATTTGTGCAACCTTGGGTGTGGTCTTACCGTCGTTTATTATTATACTTATAATTTCGTCGGTGATAAAAGGGCTTATGCAATTCGGTGGCGTAAAAGCCTTTCTAAATGGTTTGCGACCCGTCGTAGTAGGTTTAATAATCGGCACGGCGACAACCTTGCTTTTAACCGTAATTTTATCTATTAAATCTGTATACGATACGGTTGTTTTCGACTGGAAAGCACTTGTGATTTTCTTGGTCGTTGCCGTGATAGGATTTGGGCATAAAAAGTTGAAGAAAAAAGCACTTTCTCCCATATTGTTAATAATAATTTCGGCAGTTTTGGGAATTGTGTTATACGGTTTATTGTAAAAAAATAGCCTAGCGATTAAATAGTTAATCGCTAGGCTATAATTATTTTTAAATCTAATTATTGTTTTGCACCGCATTCGGGACAGAATTTAGCCGATTGAGATAACTCTGCACCACACTCAGAACAGAATTTTTTGCTTGGAATTTTTTCACCACATTCAGAGCAGAATTTTGCAGACTTTGAAATTTCCGCTCCGCAAGAGGGGCAGGTTTTACTGGTAGCCTTTTTTTCTTGTGCGGGGGCGGGGGAATTAATTGCAGTTGCGAAAGCGGAGCCGATTGCACCACCCGCGCCAAAACCTATACCGGCACCCATAAACGCACCGCCTGCGCCTTGGTTTTTTGCCGCATCTTTCATTGCTTCCGCTGTTGCGATTTTCATCATAACGTCGGTTTTGTCGCCAAGAATACCAAGTTTCGTCCGCTCGTCAATAGCCTTTTCAACTTCCGACGGCAAGGACATATTTTCAATAAATAAGTTGGTTAAGTATAAACCGATTTCCTTAAATTTATTTTGAATATTTTCGGTTACCGTTTGGTTAAACTCAATGGTGTTAGACGCAAGGTCTAATGCGGAAAGCTTACTTTCGCCAAGCGCGTCTGTAAGTGCAGAAATAAGCATAGTTTTCAACCAGTCGGTAATATCACTTGTTACAAACGTAGAGTTAGTGCCGAAGAGTTCTTTTAAGAAAACGCCCGAATCGTCAACCTTAAACGCATAAGAGCCGTAGCCTTTAACACGAATAGCACCAAATTCAGGGTCGCGCATTAAAATCGGATTAGCCGTACCCCATTTGTAGCCGGTGAATTGCTTGGTGTTGATAAAGTATACGTCAACAGAAATAGGCGTTTGAAAGCCGTACATCCAACCTGCTAATTTAGATAAAATAGGGAATATTTGAGTATTTAAACTATAAGTACCAGGGGAGAATATGTCGCAAATTTGACCTTTATGCACAAAAATTGCTTGTTGAGATTCTCTAACGATAAGTTTACTTTTATGGTTAATTTCTCTACCGCCTTTTTTAAGCGGGAGTTTATACACCAAAGTAACCTTACTTGGGTCGGACCACTCTAAAATTCGTAAAAATAATGCCATAATTTTAGCTCCTAATGTTATATAATAGAATTATAGCATAGAAAATCAAAATTATCAATATTTTAGACGAAATTCCGTTTGCAATTATTTAGATTTTATGATAAACTATGTTTGTAACTAAGGTTAAAATATATTTAAGCGAAGTTTGCGAAAAAGAAATAAAGGGCTCCCGAAAAGATTTTGAAAAAAGATTTTTGGGAAAAAGGAAGAGCAACGGAGAGAGAATTGTATTTTTGTTCAAACAAAAACACAATTGAGCGAAGTTTGCTCTGACGTGCAGGTGTAGTTTAGTGGCAAAACAACAGCTTCCCAAGCTGTGGTTGTGAGTTCGATTCTCATCACCTGCTCCATAACAAAAGGACAACCAACGGGTTGTCCTTTTGTTATGGAATGGTGTAGCAAGAACGGACTTGGTTCGGCTTTGCCATCGTAGTAAACAGCGTTTACGGAGATGCTTCTCATCACCTGCTCCAAACGAAACAGTCGAAAGGCTGTTTTTTTATTTGCAAACGATTGACTTAAACTCAAAATAACTATATAATTATATAAATGTAAATATTAATAAGGAGTAAATATTATGGCAAACAAAATTACTGAAAACACCACTATTTTTGAGGCAATTCAACTTAATCCTAAGGCTGGTGAAATTTTAATGTCACACGGTATGCATTGTTTAGGTTGTGCGCTTGCTCACGGTGAAACTGTTGGTGAAGCGGCTGACGTGCATGGTGCTGACCTTCAAAAAATGCTTGAAGAACTCAACGAATTTTAATGATTGAAAATAGCCAAAGAGAAAATTTGCAATCGCAACCTGAAGAAGTAGACGCAGACAGCGTTAAATGTTTGGGTTGCGGTTCTAATATGGTCTTTAATCCTGAAAAGCAAACCCTAACTTGTCCGCATTGTGGTAGTAAACAAGATTTTTCTACCGACGTTTTTGCTAGCGAGTTAAGTTTGGTTGACGGTTTTGGTGCAGGAAACGGTTGGGGTGATGATAAACCGTCTGTTTTCGAGTGCGATAACTGTTCGGCAAGGGTCGTTTTAAATTATGGAGAAACCGCAAAGGTTTGTCCTTTTTGTGGTACAGCGCACGTTAAAAAGACGGAATCCCTTGCTGGGCTTAAACCAAACGCAGTCGTTCCATTTTTAATAACGGCAGAAAAAGCGCTTGATTTAAGTAAGGAGTGGGCAAAACGTCGTCTTTTTGCACCGAGAAAATTTAAGAAGAATATTTGTGCGGAAAACGTTAACGGCGTATACTCGCCTTGCTTTACTTTCGATAGTTCAACCACTTCATACTATGAAGGAAAGATAGGCCGAACACACACAAGGACGGTTGGCTCTGGTAAAAATAAGCGAACGGAAGTTTATACGGTTTGGCAACACATAAGGGGAACTTATAACGATTGTTTTAACGACGTATTAATAAATGCCGGTTCAAAACTAGGGCAGGATAAACTTGACCAAATTTCGCCGTTTGACACCGAAAATAGCCGAAAATATCAAAAAGAGTATTTATACGGGTTTATGGCTTATCATTACGATACCAGCATAGAAGATTGTTGGGGCTCTGCTAAAGGGGTTATGGACGGACGAATTAGGCGTGGAATATTAAGCCGATACGTTTACGACAAGGTCGCATATCTTAACGTTTCAACTTCACATCAAGACGTTACTTATAAGTACGTTATGTTGCCGGTTTACGTTGGTAATTTTAATTATAAGAAAAAACTATATAATTTTTACGTTAACGGTAGTACTGGAAAGGTTAAAGGAAAAACGCCAAAATCGTTGTGGAAGATATTATTAACCGTGGCGTTATGCTTGGGCGTAGCGTTAAGTATTGTATATCTATTTTTAACAGCATAGCAACCTTTAACTTTATGTGCGATAATATTTTTGCGCGTTAAAGTTAAAAGGGGTATAAGAAAGATAAAAATATGAAAAAAATAAGATAAATTAAAAACATTTTGCGGTTTTTTATTGACCGAAAGCCATTAAATGTTGTATAATTTATAAGATAATCTATTTTATTTATTGATAAGAAAACGAATTCCGTTTTGGAGGCAAAGATGAGTAAAGGCAAATCAATAACTTTATTGTCAATTATCAGCGTATTGCTTGCAATAGTTTTAGTTTTAACTTTTGCACAATTTAGGCTTGATAAAGCGGGGATTAAATCATATGCATCCCTTTTAGGCGCAATAGAGTTGGACTATGATTTAGAAGGTGGCACGGCGTATACGCTTACGCTTGCTGATGATAATGAAGAAGAAGTTACCGACATCAATGCGGTAATTGATACTTTAAGTTATAGAATGGACCAACTTGGTTACGGTGCGTATACCATAAAAGCGGTTAAGAGCACGGACAAAGACGTTTTGGATTATGATATAAGAATAGAAGCAAAAGCCAACGACACGCTTGCTAGCGATATTTCGGTTGTTTCGGCTTATGGCACCTTGAATTTCTACGGTGGTTCTTCTGCTAATCCTACTGATGAAATTTTAACCGACGTTCAAGTCATTAAAAACGCCGTTTATAACGGTGCGTCAATAGGTAGCGACGGTGAGTCTACGGTGTATAGCGTAACACTTGAATTTACCGAACAAGGCTACGACCAACTTATGGAATTGATTGAATCGGCAGAGTCAAGTTATTATTTGGAAATCAAACTTGGTGATACCGTGTTGCTTTCTGGTTCGTCTGCAATATCAGCAAGTTATTTCCAAAATAAAAATCTTATTGTTACAAGTCAGTCTGAATCTTCCGCAAGACAAATGGCACTTCAAATGAAGAGCGGTGGGCTTGCTTATAAGTACGACGTAACTGGTGGGGAAAAAATAACTTCTCCATACGGTGATAAAGTAGCGTTAAAGTGTTGCGTGGCAATCTTGTCACTCGTTATTTTAACTGCGGTTCTTATGTTCCTTGCTTATAGGGGATTTGGTTTAGTAACCGCACTTTCATTGCTCGTGTTTATTCTCGGTGAAGGTTGGTTGTTAATCGGTGTTCCCGGAATAGTTCTTTCAATTGGTGGCGTAATCGGTATCATTTTAGCAACCGTGTTGTTTGCATTGTCAGCGTCTATACTTGCTAACCGTATGAAACACGAATTCGTTAATAGCAAGAAAACAGCTAAAGCGTCTATCAAAAAGGCGTTTGCGCAAGCACTTGTTCCAACTATTAGCGTGAACGTGGTTGCTGGTGCAGTTGCTATCGGTTTATTAGCATTTGCAAGTGGCGTTATTAAAAACTTTGCCGTTACCTTTGGTATCGGCGTTGCGGTTTCATTATTTACCGCATTAGTTATAACCAGAATGTTCAGCGTTCTTATCTTTGCTATCGTAAAGAATAAAGAGAAATTTATCGGTTTCAAAAAACAGATAAAGGCAGAGGAGGAATAATTATGAATAAAATGAATTTAAAAAGCAAGTTGTTTATAATTATAACTTTAGTCTTGGTAGTTGTAGGAATGGTTCTTTTCGTGGTAGGTCCAAACCAAACGGTTGATTATTCTAACAGTTATGAAGTTCGTGTTTCAATAAACCAAAAAACGGCGGAAGAAGTTGCTACGCTTAAAACTGCAACGAACGAATATTTAGATACTAACGGAATTAAAACGGCTGAATACGCTTATCAAGAATTAGACGACGGAAAAGTTTTAATTTTCAAATTTAACGACCAAGTTCCTGAAAAAATTGACGGTCTTAAGGATTACGTTCAAAGTAAATTTACGGTTGATACCTTAAAAGTTACGGTAGAAGTTAGCGAAGTCGTTACTAACGACAATTACTTGTCTGGTTGGGTGTTCGCTGGACTAGGAATAGCAACGGTTGCCATTTTCTTATATGCGTTAATTATGGAAAAACTTTCGGGGGCGGTTGCGACCTTAATTTCTTCGCTATTTTCAGCAGTATTGTTCGTTGCCCTTATAAATATTACTAGAATTCCTGCTTATCCTTTCTTGGGTGCGGGAATAGGTTTTGCTCTTGCTTTGGGCGCTGGACTTTCGGTATCAACGGTAAACAGACTTAAGGAAGAATACAAGATGGCGGACGGCGCAGATGCTTTTGCTGTTGCTGACAAGGTTATGTCTTTTGAAAAGAACAAGTATTTATTTACTTTGATAGTTCTTTTAATCGGTGCGGTTGCGCTTATAGCATTGTTCTTGCCTTACTTGATGATAATTGGTGGACAAATTGCGATTGCAGGTGTTAGTGCGTTAGCAATTTCATACTTTGCAACTCCGTTAGTTTGGGCATCTATAAAGGGCGCAAAGAAATAGTATTTTTGATAGGTTAATAATAACTTATCTGCTTGAAAAATTAAGGCGGAAATTATTTCCGCCTTATTCGATTTAAATAAAGTTTATTTTATGAAGATTTTATACGGTAAAACATTAACGGCCGAAGAAAACAAGGTCGTTTCAAACATCTCGGCGGAATGTGGTATTCTTTTTGATACCGCACGCCTTTTATTTTACCGTGGAATAGATACACCGACCAAGGCTAAGTCTTTTTTAAATCCTGGCAAAAAAGGTTTTTTAGACCCATATTTGTTAAACGGCGTCAATGATGCTGTAAAACGTTTAATTAGAGCTAGGGATAACGGCGAAAAGGTTTTAATATTTGGTGATTACGACGCAGACGGTATTTGCGCAACCACTATTTTATATTATTGCTTAGAAGAATTTGGCATAGTTTCCGAGCGTTTTGTTCCTGAGCGTGAAGAAGGGTATGGCTTAAATTTGTCAACTATTGAAAGGCTTAAAAAAGAGCATGGGTTGGACTTGCTTGTTACCGTTGACTGTGGTATAAGTTGTGCAGACGTAATTAGTGAGATTAAAGCGCAAGGGGTGGACGTTATAGTAACAGACCATCACGAACCGCCGGAAATTTTACCCGATTGCATTAAAATAAACCCCAAAATTGCTGGGCAACAATACCCGTTTACCGAACTTTGCGGGGCGGGAGTTGCGTATAAATTAGGGTATGCTCTTATTGGTGAAAGTGCGGATAAATATTTAGATTTCGTAGCGTTAGCAACCGTTGCTGATAGTATGGATTTGACTGGCGAAAATAGAGATTTAGTTGTTGAGGGGTTAAAACTTTTTAACGACCCCTATCTTTTAAGAAGTCAGTTCAAAAATTTATTGGGTGATACAAACAAACAGGTTACCGCTCAAACGTTAGCCTACTCCATAGCACCAAGAGTAAATGCTGGGGGAAGAATGGGTGATGCTAATTCTGTTTTGACCTTATTTACCGCAAAAGACGAAAACGTCATCTTCGACTTGTCTGCAAAATTGTGCAGTTACAATTTAGCACGCCAGTTAGAGTGCGATAATATTTACAAGCAAGCAAAAGAAAAAATAAGACAAACCAAAGCAGAAAATCAAGACGTTATACTCGTTGCCGATAAGGCTTGGAAAGTAGGATTTATAGGCATTGTCGCAGCAAAATTAGTAGAAGAATATAATCGTCCAGTTATAGTTTTCGCTGGGCACGACGGATACTTAAAAGGTTCTGCACGTAGTGTGGAACAAATAAATATATACGACGCTATCGTTAATGCAAAAGACCTTTTGATTGCATACGGTGGGCACTCTCAAGCGGCAGGCGTCGCTGTAAAAGAAGAAGATTTACAGTTGTTGTCAAAAGCGCTTAACGATTACGTTAAAGAGAATTGTGTTGCCGTTGATAGTGAGCAAAAAATTCTTGCCGAGTGGGAGATTACTTCGCCCATTAGTATGCGTTTTGCAAGGGAAATAGATTCGTTAGAGCCGTTTGGTGTAGGTAACCGTCGTCCGCTATTTACAACCGAAGTTGGTGCGGTTGATTCAATGCCGTTAAAGAGTGGTTCGGTGCATTATTCCTTTAAGACGGACGCCATAGAGATGCTTGATTTTAACGGTGAAGGAAACGTTATGCCTTTGTCTTTAGACCTTTCAAAACAAGTAGTTTTTGAAATAAATCGCTCTATATATAAAAACCGTGAATCTATTAAAGGTATAGTAAAAACAGTTTGCACGAATTATGGAGATTTTTCTGGGGTTGAATTAGACGTTTTTTATAATGAAATAAAGAAATTGTCTATAGATTACGCAGGGCAAGATATAAAAAAGACAAAAATGGAAAACGTTATAAAGAGTGGAAATACTCTTTATTTAGTAAGTGATGCCAAAAACATTGATAAATATCCAGCCTTAAATGGAGTGCAAATAAGTCTATTTAAGCCGAATAGGCTTTGCGGGGCGGAAATAGTCCTTTCACCACAAGAAATACCTAACGGATATGAGAAAGTAGTTTACCTTGATAAGCCTATGCAAGTTCTTGATTGCGATACGGAAACTTTTGTTGTTGAAGACTGTTTAGGCTACTCTGTTTTAGACAGAGTGAGCATTGATAGAAACGTTTTCGCAGAAATGTTTGCCGTGCTTAAAAATCTATCGGGGAAACCCTTTAAAAACATAGTTGATTTTTGTAAAAAACATTTTAAAGATGACGATAGATTGCAGGCAATTTTCGTTGTAGAAGTGTTCACCGAACTTGGAATTTTTAAGGTGGACGGCGGAAGGTTCATCTTTGATGAAAAAATTAAAAACACGTTGACAAATTCTAAAGTATATAGTAAAATTTATACGTTAAAGGATTTATATGATTGAAATTTTATCACGCATGGAAAACATCTATAATGGAAAAGAGTACGCACTATTAAAAAAGGCGTACGATTTTTCAAGAAAGGCGCATGATAATCAAAAGCGCGCATCGGGGGAAGAATATTTTATTCACCCGTGTACCGTTGCGGGGATTTTGATGGAACTTGGCTTGGATGCGGCAACCGTCGCAGCCGCCTTTTTGCATGACGTGATTGAAGATACCCCCGTTTCCGAAGGGGATATAAGCAAAGAGTTTGGTGAAGAAGTTTTAGAATTAGTAGTTGGCGTAACCAAACTTGAAAAGATACGTTTCAATTCAAAAGAAGAAGAGCAAGCGGAAAACTTCCGTAAAATATTCGTTGCAATGGCAAAAGACATTAGGGTTATAATAATAAAACTTGCCGATAGATTGCACAATATGCGTTCTTTGAACTTTTTGTCTAAAGAGCGACAAATAAGAATGGCAAGAGAAACCTTAGACGTTTACGTTCCACTTGCCGATAGACTTGGTATTTCGCAAATAAAATGTGAATTAGAAGACCTTTGTCTTAAATATTTAGAGCCGGATTTTTACGAATATTTATTAAGCAATATCGAATATCACGTTAAAGA
>JAGCIP010000143.1 GCA_017648525.1 Clostridia bacterium | reverse complement strand
TTGCCATGGGATAAATTTTCCACTATTCATAAGAGCAGTTTTAACAGCGTGTTCTATTCCACCACAACAAGGCACTTCCATACGGACAACTTTTACACTTTTAATATCGTTATTTTTGATAATTTCAGTTAATTTATCGGCGTAATCAACATTGTCTAATTTTGGACAGCCTATTAGTGTAATATGCTTTTTTATAAAATCGCTATGGAAGTTTGCATACGCATACGCTGTGCAATCAGCCGCAACAAGCAAGTTTGCACCATCAAAATACGGAGCATTTACAGGCACAAGTTTAATTTGAACAGGCCATTGAGAAAGTTCGCTCGCCACACTACAAGTCTTAATTTCAGTATTAGGAGAACTTTCCCTTGTTAATTTTCTTGATTGAGTGCCAGGGCATCCGCAAGGAAGAGTAGGTGCGCTCTTATTTTGTTCTTTTGCCATCAAAACCGCTTTTTCATCATAAGCAGGTGCCTCTCTTTCTTCAAATGAAATAGCACCAGTAGGGCAAGCGGGCAAACAATCGCCAAGACCGTCGCAGTAATCTTCACGGACAAGTTTTGCTTTTCCGTCAATCATTTTAATAGCACCCTCGTGACAAGCGATAGCGCAAGCACCACAACCGTTACATTTTTCTTCATCAATTTTAATTATTCTACGTATCATATTTGAAACTCCTTTTTGGTTTTTCTTGACTTTATGCTGTTATTATACTATAATATAAAAAAACAAGCCTGTTGTTTTTACAACAAAAAAGGTATTTAATGAAAAAATATTTGAGTATTTTAAAAAAGACAAAACTTTTTTCAGGATTATCTGAAACCGATATTTCTTCAATGCTAAGTTGTCTTGATGCAAAATTATTTAGTTATAAGAATGGAGACTACGTTTTTCGTCAAGGAGAACACTTATCTAATATATGTGTGCTCGTGGAAGGTAAACTGCTAATACAAAATGACGATTATTGGGGCAATAGAACGATTATAAATAATATTTCTATTGGAGAGATGTTTGGCGAAGCATACGTTGCACCCGAAAGTGGAGCACTGTTAAACGACGTTGTTGCAGTAGAGGATAGTGTTGTTATTTTCTTTGATTTTAAAAAGATATTAACCGTTTGTTCTTCGGCTTGTCGCTTTCATTCTATGGTTGTTCAAAATTTGTTTTTTGCCATATCTGAAAAGAATAAAAAACTCGTTCAAAAGTTGGGGCATATAAGCAAGCGTTCCACTAGAGAAAAGTTAATGTCTTATTTATCAGAAGAGTCAAAAAAACAAAACAGTTTAAGTTTTACAATACCATTTAACCGTCAACAACTTGCCGATTTTTTATCGGTTGATAGAAGTGCAATGTCCAACGAACTTTGTAAAATGCGAGACGAAGGGCTTTTAGTATTTGAAAAAAATCAGTTTAGATTATTGTAAACTTATACTCAACATAATAAATAGCAGATATTTTAAAGGAGAGAAAAATTATGAGAAAGAACTTAAAAACCAAAGCATATATTTACCCGTTACCTGTGCTAATCGTTGGCACTTATGATGAAAATGGAACGCCAAACGCTATGAACGCTGCTTGGGGCATGGTTTGCGATACGGCGCAAGTTTCTATTTGTCTTGATAAAAACCATAAAACGGTTAAAAACCTATTGAAAATAAAAGCATTTACTGTTGCGATTGCTGATAGTAAAAACGTTATTCCTGCCGATTACGTTGGCGTGGTTTCTGCAAATAACGTTGCTAATAAAATAGAAAAAGCAGGTTGGCATACGGTAAAAAGTGAGTTTGT
>JAGCIP010000142.1 GCA_017648525.1 Clostridia bacterium | reverse complement strand
TTTTAGTCTCACGAAAATATTTTGCAAGGCAAAAAATTTTCGTGAAAAAGGAGAAGCCCGCTGTCTGTCGTGCTGTTTGCAGTAGCAAACTGCTGACGTTAGGCGGTGCTAACCTACTTTTTTATTATTATTTTCAAATCATCTTGCAACTTTTAGTCTCACGAAAATATTTTGCAAGGCAAAAAATTTTCGTGAAAAAGGAGAAGCCCGCTGTCTGTCGTGCTGTTTGCGGTAGCAAACTGCTGACGTTAGGCGGTGCTTCGACGTGGTGGGGATAACAAGACTTGAACTTGCACAAAATTGCTTTTACTAGAATCTGAATCTAGCGCGTCTGCCAATTCCGCCATATCCCCGTAAAAATAAACGGCTCAACGCCGTTTGCTTTTTAGTATTAAATTTCAAAATCAATAGCGACGCTAGTATTTGTTACTGCGTGCATGTGTTTTTTAACAACTTCTACGTGATATTTATCTTGTTGATAGTCGGAAAGAGCTTGCATATCGTCAAGTAATACCATTAAAATAACGTCGTAAGAACGTGCCGAGTGCAAACAGTCAATCCCAACTTCTATCCCCCTTAACATAGGAACGTTTCCTTTCATTCCAAGTAAAACTTCTTTTGCTTTTTCGGGAGATTCCCCTTCGTTTAACTTAAAACAAACTACGTGCTTAATCATATTATCTCCTTTTAATATCTAGCGGAACTACCGCTTTTGCGTTTAAGGTTAGGTCGGCAAAATTGCCTTTTATATATTGCAAATACCCTTCTGCGCCTATCATTGCACCGTTATCCGTGCAATAGCGTTTTTCTGGAACAATAAGCCTTAAATTCTCTTTTTCCGCTCTTTCTTTAAGCGTTTTTCTCAAATGTCCGTTAGCGCCAACGCCACCTGAAACGGTTATCGTATCGTAACCGTATTCTTTTGTTGCCTTTATAGCCTTGTCGACAAGAACGTCTATTGCAGAGTGTTGAAAACTGCAAGCAACGTCTGCTTTATTAACTTCAATTCCCTTGCTTTCTTGGTTATGAACGTAGTTAATTACTGCAGTTTTTAGACCGCTATATGAAAAATCGTATTCGCCACCATCGTAATTTTTGAGCATTTTAGGTAAAATGATATTATTTTCACCCGTGTTTGCTAATTTTTCAACGTTCGGTCCACCAGGATAACTTAAGCCCAACACTCTTGCAACTTTATCGAACGCTTCGCCAACTGCGTCGTCTATCGTACTTCCAAGCACGGTCATTTTATAATAATCTTCCACCGCAACTATCGCCGTATGTCCACCACTTGCAAGGATTGTTATAAAGGGCGGTTCTAGACTTTTATCGGCAAGATATGATGCAGAAACGTGCCCCCTAATGTGACTAACGGGAACAAGTGGTTTGCCCGTAGAAAAAGCCAACGCTTTAGCAAAAGAAACACCAACGAGTAGTGCGCCTAAAAGCCCCGCACCTTCGGTTACGGCAAATGCGTCTATATCGTCAAGAGTTAGCCCCGCTTGTTCTAGTGCATCTTTAGTTGCCGTTAAAATAGCCGTAGTGTGTGTTCTTGATGCTATTTCGGGAACGACTCCGCCAAACTTGGCGTGTTCTGTTGCAGAACTTATTATTTTATCGGCTAAAATTTCTCTGCCGTTTTTTATTATAGCCCCGGCCGTTTCGTCGCAAGACGTTTCTATTCCCATTATAATAGGATTTTCTTTTATCGGCAGTTTGGCTACTTTTTCGCTATACTTCATTGTGATTTCTTCAAATAATCGTTTATAAATCCTTGTATATTCCCGTTCATTACCGAGTTAACGTCTGTAATTTCAAACCCAGTACGGTGGTCTTTTACTAGTGTGTAAGGACAAAAAACGTAAGAACGAATTTGACTGCCCCACTCTATCTTTTTAATCTCGCCCTTTATATCTTGGTCGAGTTCCATTCTTTCGGCTTCTCGCTTTTCAATAAGTTTACTGATAAGCATTTTCATAGCCATTTCTCTATTTTGTGTTTGGCTACGTTCGTTTTGACAAGCAACAACTATTCCCGTCGGTATATGCGTTATACGGATTGCAGACTCGGTTTTATTAACGTGTTGCCCACCCGCACCGCTTGAACGATAGGTATCAACCTTTAATTCGTCAGGACTGATTTTAATTTCTTCATCATCTTCTATTTCCGGCATAACTTCTAATGACGCAAAAGAAGTGTGTCTTCTCTTATTTGCGTCAAACGGAGAAATTCTAACCAAACGGTGAACGCCTTTTTCTGCCTTTAAATATCCGTAAGCACAATCGCCTTCTATCTTAAATGAAACCGATTTAATGCCTGCTTCGTCCCCTTCTAAACGGTCAAGTTCGGTAAGCGTATAGCCGTTCTTTTCGGCATAATACATATACATACGGTATAACATTTCCGTCCAGTCGCAGGCTTCCGTTCCGCCCGCACCAGCGTGGAGTGTTAAAAGTGCGTTCAGTTTATCGTACTTGCCACGGAGTAATTCAGTAAGGCGCATTTCTTCTACGTTTTTTTCCACCGCTGAAAATTCAACCTGCAATTCTTCTAAAAGGCTCTCGTCGTTTTCTTCTTCGGCAAGGTCAACTAATTCAAAAGCGTCGTTGATAAATCTTTCAGCCTTATCAAAAGCGTTAACCCTATTAGTTAAAAATGCAATTTCCTTTGAAATTTGTTGAGATTTGGTTAAATCGGTGTAAATTTCTGGTTGCTCTGACAATTCGGTCTTTTCTTTTAACTCAAAACGAAGTTTATCAACGTCAAAGAGAGTGTCCCGTCTCCATTAGGATACCTTTTAATTCTTTTAATTTTATTCTGTATTCTTCGGTCTTTATCATAACACACCTAAAGATTATTTGTTTTTACCGCAACAAGCCTTGTACTTTTTACCGCTACCGCAAGGACAGGGGTCGTTTCTACCTATTTCGTGCGGAACGGCTTTCTTTCTTTGCATAACAGGGCCTTGAGGTTGGTTAGTTGAAAGATTTTCTTGTTCTTGGGGTTTTGGTTGTGACACCTTTTGGAGTTCTGCTTTTAAGAGTATGGTTACCGTGTCTTCTTGTATTGACGCAGTTAAATCTTCATACATCTCGTAGCCTTCTTTCTTGTACTCTATAACGGGGTCTACGTTGCCGTAACCTCTTAAACTTATACCCTTGCGGAGTTGGTCCATAGAGTCTATGTGGTCTATCCATTTGGTGTCAATATTGCGGAGAAGAACCATCTTTTCTATATCGTGATAGTTAATTCCTTCTTGCTTGTAGTTTTCAATCTTATCTTCGTAAACTCTTATGGTTTCTTTGATAAGTTTATTGATAAAGTATTCGTAATCAATGTCTTCAACTTGCGCCTTATTGATAAATTCCGTACCCTTTGGTAAAAGTTTATTTTCAATAACGCTATTAAGTGCATCTAAATCCCACGTTTCGGGTTTGTTTTCGTTGTTTATAACAGTTCCAACGGTATACTTAACAAATTCTGGAATAAGTTTTAAGATATCTTCGTGCACGTTTTCAGACTTGATAACTTTCATTCTTTCTTCGTACATTACGATACGTTGTTGGTTCATAACGTCGTCGTATTGAAGAACGTGTTTTCTTATACCAAAGTTCTTGCCTTCGATAGTTCTTTGTGCGTTTTCAATACTACTTGACAACATTTTTGACTGCATGGGTTGGTCTTCGTCAATCTTAAACATTTCGTAAACACGTTGCATCCTATCCCCGCCGAAACGCTTTGCCAAATCGTCTTCTAACGAAATAAAGAAGACCGAAGAACCAGCGTCGCCTTGTCTACCACTACGACCTCTTAACTGATTGTCTATACGGCGTGATTCGTGGCGTTCAGTACCTAATATATGCAAACCGCCCGCTTCAACAACCTTTTCCTTTTCCGCATCAGTTTGCGCCTTAAATTCTTTGTAGATGGCGTTGTATTTTTCTCTAACTTCTTTTACGTCGTCTGGAATATCGGTAACGAAAGAAGTTGCAAGTTCGATAACGTCGTCTTGAACACCTTGCTCACGAAGTTTTCTCTTTGCCAAGAATTCAGGGTTACCACCAAGCAAAATATCCGTACCACGACCAGCCATGTTGGTTGCAATGGTAACAGCACCAAATCTACCTGCTTGTGCAACGATATCCGCTTCTCTTGCGTGGTTTTTAGCGTTCAAAACGTTGTGCTTGATGCCTTTTCTTATCAAAAGTTTAGAAATTTCTTCTGATTTTTCAACGGTAACAGTACCAACTAGAACGGGTTGACCCTTTTCGTGCTTTTCGACGATTTCTTTTATAATTGCGTTGTTCTTACCCTTTACCGTCTTATAAATAATGTCGGGTAAATCCTTTCTTGCAACCGGTTTATTAGTAGGAATTTCTAAAACGTCTAAACCGTAAATTGCTCTAAATTCTTCTTCTTCGCTTTTTGCAGTACCGGTCATACCAGAAAGTTTTTTATACAACCTAAAATAGTTTTGGAAAGTTATGGTTGCGTAAGTTTTGTTTTCGTTTCTTACTCTAACGCTTTCCTTTGCTTCAATTGCTTGGTGCAAGCCGTCTGAATAACGACGACCTATCATAAGACGACCGGTAAATTCGTCAACTATTATAACTTCACCGTCAGAAACCACGTAATCGTTATCACGCTTAAAAATATAGTTAGCCTTTAACGCTTGTTGAATATGGTGTGAAAGACTAGCGTTTTCAATATCAGAGAAATTGTCAAGCCCAAAGAACGCTTCGGCTTTGGTTGCGCCCGACTCGGTAATTTGAACGCTCTTTTCTTTTATGTCTATTGTAAAGTCCTTGTCAAGAACTAAGGTCTTAACGAATTTATTTGCGCTTATATATTTTTCGCTTGATTCACCGCCCTTTCCTGAAATAATTAAAGGCGTTCTTGCTTCGTCTATTAAAATAGAGTCAACTTCGTCTACGATGGCAAAGAACAAGGGGCGTTGAACCATCTTGTCGGTGCTTGTTTTAAGATTATCACGCAAGTAGTCAAAGCCCATTTCGTTATTAGTACCGTAAGTAATATCACAAGCATAAGCCTTTTGCTTTTCGTCGTCTTCCATTCCAGATACTGCAACGCCTACGGTAAGCCCTAAAAATTTGTAAACTTTACCCATCCACTCTGCGTCACGAACGGCAAGATAATCGTTGACGGTTACAATATGCACGCCTTGACTTGCAAGCGCATTTAAATATGCGGGTAAGGTTGCAACTAAAGTTTTACCTTCACCCGTTTTCATTTCGGCAACTCTACCTTGATGCAAACATATACCACCGATAATTTGAACTTTATAGTGGCTCATATTAAGAACACGCTTTGATGCTTCTCTCACAACGGCAAATGCGTCGTATAAAATATCGTCAAGCGTTTCACCCGATTTTAATCTCGTGCGCAAAAAGTTTGTTTGCTCACGAAGTTCGTCGTCAGTAAAATCTTTATACTTTGATTCTAATGAAATAACTTTGTCAGCCATTTTGTCTAATTTTTTAAGACTACGTCTGGCTTCTCCGCCTAAAATATACCTAAATAATCCCATTTTGTCTCCTTAATTATAGGTTTGCTTATCAATATTTATCTTTCGGTGGTAAACTTGCCACCGTTATTAAAAACACTTTTTCTGCGCCTGCTTTCTTCAAGCGCTTTGCAACAGTTTCTGCCGTTGCGCCGGTAGTCGTAACGTCGTCCACTATAACGAATTTCTTGCCTTTTACACTTTTCCTATCCGTAACGCTAAAGGCTTTTTCTAAATTTAGCAATCTTTCTTTTCTTGTTAGCGACGCTTGTCTTTTGGTTTCTTTCACCTTTTCTATACCGTCAAACACGGGTAAGTTAACCTTTTTTGAAAGCCCGCTCGCTAAAATTTGAGATTGATTATACCCACGTTTTCGCTCTGCCTTTTTCGTCATAGGCACGTACGTTATATAATCTGCGTCCATATTATTTTTAAGATATATAAACGCTAGCCGTTCTGAAAAATATTCGGCTATATATCTTTGATTGCCATATTTTAAGCGTTTTATCATAGAACTTATCGGTTCTTGATAAGAAAAAGCGCTACGCCCCATATCGATTGATAGCATGTTCTCTTTGCAAGTAGAACAGTAATTTTCAAACGCAACTACCTTTCTACCGCAATGATTACATATCGGCCCGTCGTTAAAGGGCAATTCTTTATAACAACTTTCGCAAAACTTTTGGTCTTTGAAAATCTCTTTTCCGCAAGATAAACAACGCCAGTCGTTACTGAAAAAATATCGTGATAAGAATTTTTTAATCGCTAAAACAAGGCTCATAACTTAAAGATATTTTTTAAGGTCTTCTACCTTGTCGAGTTGTTCCCAAGAAAATTCTTCCCTGCCAAAATGCCCGTAACTTGCCGTCTTTTTGTAAATAGGCGCTCTTAATTTTAATTTTTCTATTATTGCAGACGGGCGTAAGTCAAATTCTTTCACTACTATATCTGCAAGTTGTTCGTCAGTAAGTTTGCCCGTTCCAAAGGTGTTTACCATAACCGAAAGTGGTTTTGCAACGCCGATTGCGTAAGATAATTGAATTTGGCACTCGTCCGCTAAACCAGACGCTACTAAATTCTTGCAAACGTATCTTGCCATATATGTTGCCGAACGGTCAACTTTGGTCGGGTCTTTTCCGCTAAACGCACCGCCACCGTGCGGACATTTTCCGCCGTAAGTATCAACTATGATTTTTCTACCCGTAAGCCCTGAATCGCCGTTAGGTCCACCTACTTCAAATCTACCAGTAGGATTGATGTAGTATTTGGTTTGGTCGTCTATATACTCACTAGGCATTATTCTATCGATAACTTTTTCCTTAATATCTTTGCGGAGTTGTTCGGTAGTAACCTTTTCGTCGTGTTGAGTTGAAAGAACTATCGCATCTATACGATAGGGCTTGCCGTCCTTATATTCAACGGTAACTTGTCCCTTTCCATCAGGACGAAGATACTTTAATTCCCCACTCTTTCTAACCCTTTCTAATTCCGCACACATTTTATGAGAAAGCATTATCGGTAAGGGCATATATTCTTTGGTTTCACGGCTGGCGTAACCAAACATAATACCTTGGTCGCCTGCGCCTATTCTATCGAATAAATCTCCACCGTCTTTGGCTTCTTTTGAATTATCGACGCCAAGAGCAATATCGGGGCTCTGCTTATCAAGTTTAACGATAATTTTAACCGTGTCGGCAGAAAAGCCCGTGTCTGGGTCGTTATACCCTATCTCTTTGATAACTCCACGAGCAATCTCTTCCACGTCTATATTCGCAGTAGAAGTTATTTCACCCATAACGAGTAATAAATCGGTAGTAGCGCTACATTCACAAGCAACGCGCGCTTCTGGGTCTTTTGCTAAAATCGCATCTAAAACAGCGTCTGAAATATTGTCGCAAACCTTGTCGGGATGTCCGACGGTTACGCTTTCACTAGTAAAATAATTTCTCATAGTAAACCTTTATCAATAAGTATAAATTTCCATTATTCGTTTATTATACTACATTAATCTAAATATGTCAAACTTCTTTACAATCCTTGACAATCTTTTATCGTTTTTCTATATGCTTTTTTACCTATTATCCCCTTTTTCGACAGTTAATAATAAAAAATTGACTTTAATGTCAATAAATCTTTTATAACGACAGTAATACACTTGACTTTTTTTGTGTTTAATTATATAATTATCCCGTTGACTTTACTGTCAATATAAGGAGTATTATGCCCACTATTAAAAGTAAAAACGACAAACAAAAAGAAGTTCGTAAACAAAAAATAGTCGAGTGTGCCCTTAAAGTGTTTTGCGAAAAGGGTTATCACGGAACTACTATTAACGACATAGTAAAAAAAGCCAAATGTAGCCATGGTCTTTTTTATCATTATTTTGAGAATAAAAAGGCTATTTTCGACGCCGTTAGTGAGTCGCGCGGGCGTTCTATAATGGACTTTTTAGACCAAGTAATAAACACGGATTTTAGTTTTGTTGACAAATTAAAGCATTTAACCGAATATACTTTTGATAATATGAAAAAGGATGAAATATTTGCTTATCGGTATTACTTTTTCTTATCAACAGTATTTCATAAAGCCGAATCTGGCGTTCTTCCCTCGAAAAATAAAGTCCCCCCGCACGTTAGAATGACAGCGTTTTTCCGTGACGGTATGGCTAGCGGGGAATTTTCCGACAAATACCCCCCGGAAGATTGTGCTAGACTATATAACTGTATATTAAAGGGCGCAACTCTTAATTACTTGCTTTGCCCAAAAGAATTTAAGCAGAATTTCAAATTTCCGTCTATAGACTTCGTTTTAGACGTATTCAAAAAGGAGACCAAATAAAATGCGAAAAGCAAAGAAAACCAAGGAGTCTGGCGGATTTATTCCCGCCGTTAAAACACTTTCAAAATCTATTAGAGAATATAAACTTCCATCTCTACTTGCACCTATTTTCGTTGCTATGGAAGTTGTTGTAGAGTGTCTTATACCATATATAATGACCTTGCTTTTAGGGGCTATTGAATTTATTGCAGGAAACCCCAAAACCCCTAACCCTATCTCTGTTAACATAGTCAATTTTCTGTTTGGAGAAAAAGAACCGCAACTTTTAACAACTATTCTTTCTTTTGGCGGTGCGCTTTTAGTTTTAGCGGTAATATCGCTTACATTTGGTGCACTATCCGGCAGATGTTGTGCGGTTGCATCAAGTGGGTTTGCTAAAAATTTGAGGAAGGATATGTTCTACAATATACAAGGCTTTTCTTTCTCTAACATAGATAAATTTTCGTCGTCAAGCCTTATAACTAGAATGACCACCGACGTTATGCACGTTGAAATGTCTTATATGATGATTATAAGAACGGCTGTGCGCTCGCCCTTTATGTTAATTTTCTCTCTCATTATGTCATTTACTCTAAACGCTAAAATGGCATTGATTTTCTTGTGCACCGTGCCTATTCTCGGTATCGGTTTAGTCTTGATTATGAGTAAAGCAATACCCTTCTTCCACCGCATCTTTAAAAGATACGACAAGATGAACGAATCGGTTGAAGAAAATATTAGCGGTATGCGTGTTGTTAAATCTTACGTTAGAGAAGATTACGAAATTGAAAAATTCAACACCGCATCAAACAACGTTAGAAACGATTTTACCAAGGCGGAAAAAATCATTGCTTTTAACGGCCCACTTATGAACTTTTGCGTTTACGCTGGGCTAATCGCCATTTATATGGTCGGATCTATGATGATAATAAATTCTAACGAGCAACTACTAAAAATGACCGAACTACAAAGTTTTATGACTTATTCGTTCCAAATGCTAATGAGTTTAATGATGCTCTCTATGATAATGGTACAAATGATAATGTCTACGGCTAGCGCAAAACGTATTGCTGAAGTTATAAATGAAAAATCTTCAATAGTTACCCCCGAAAATGCGATAACTGAAGTTAAAGACGGTAGCATTGAATTTAAGAACGTTTCTTTCAAATATTTTGAAAAAGCAGAAAGATACGCATTAAGCGATATAAACTTAACCATTGAAAGTGGCGAAACGGTTGGCATTATAGGTAGCACGGGGTCTAGTAAATCTTCTCTCGTTCAACTTATCCCCCGCTTATACGACGCCAACTGCGGTTCGGTTTTGGTTGCAGGTGTGGACGTTAAAGATTACGACCTTGACGTTTTGCGTAACTCGGTAGCAATGGTACTGCAAAAGAACGTGCTTTTTTCCGGTACGGTTAGAGAGAATATGCGTTGGGGCAACGAAAACGCTACCGACCAAGAAATTAAAGAAGCACTTAATCTCGCACAAATAGGCGACGTGTCGCTTGATAAATATATCGAACAAGGTGGCGTTAACGCATCTGGCGGACAAAAACAAAGGCTTTGTATTGCAAGAGCGTTACTTAAAAAGCCTAAAATTCTTATACTTGACGACTCGACTAGTGCGGTTGATACTAAAACCGACGCACTCATAAGAAAGGCGTTTAGAGAGTATATTCCCGAAACGACGAAAATTATTATTGCACAGCGCATCGCTTCCGTTCAAGACGCCGATAAAATACTTATTATGGAAGGCGGACGCATAGTTGCAAGTGGTAATCACGAACAACTTATGAAAAATAACGAAATTTATCAAGAACTTTATCATTCACAAAATAAGGCAGGTGATGACAATGGCTAGAGCAATGCCCATGAGAGGACCAGGTCGAGGTGGTATGCGTGGAAAACCAAGAGAAAAAGCAAAAAAAGGCACGCTAAAACGTTTACTTAAAATGCTTTTCGCAAAAAATAAAACTAATATGGCTGTCGTATTCGTTTGCATTACGATTAGTGCAATTACAGGTGTTGCATCTTCGCTTTTCTTAAAACAACTTTTAACTCACATACAAGTTGGTCTTAACGAAGGATTTGAAGCGGCAATCGGTGGACTAGTTACCCTTTTCATTGTAATGGGCACGGTTTACTTAACCACTATTATTTGCCAACTTATTCACACCAGAACAATGGCAAAAGTTACCCAAAACTTTTTGCATCAAATTAGAACTTCCGTTTTTAATAAAATGCAATCCTTACCTATAAGATACTTTGACACCCACTTAACCGGCGACATAATGAGTTCTTACACCAACGATACAGACGCTATTAGACAATTGATTTCTCAAAGTATTCCTAACCTTTATAGCGCACTTATTAGCGTAACAACTTTGCTTATTATTATGCTAACGTCAAGCCTATGGTTGTCTTTGGTTATGTTTGTGGGCGTGTGTCTTATGTTCTTCGTTACCAAAACAGTTGGCGGTAACAGCGCAAAATATTTCGTTAAACAACAAATTTCTTTGGGTGCGGAAGAAGGTTTTATTCAAGAAATGATACAAGGTCAGAAGGTTGTAAAAGTTTTCTGCCACGAGCAAGAATGTAAAGACGACTTTGACGAAAAGAATAATCAACTTTGTAAAGATGCTACTAGCGCTCATACTTTTGCTAACATTTTGATGCCTATTATGGGCAATTTAGGGAATATTTTATACGTTCTAATTGCGTTTGTCGGCGGTATCTTGCTTGCTCTTAACGTGAACAACGTCACGATTACAGGAAAGGTTGAAACAACTTCCGTATTCCTTTTAACTATTATTGCTTTCCTACCCATAAGCAAACAATTCACAGGAAATATAAGTCAATCTTCTCAACAAATTAATGCAATCGTTATGGGTCTTGCTGGCGCATCTAGAATATTCGACTTAATGGACCAAGAAGCTGAAACCGACCAAGGTTACGTTACGCTAGTTCGTTGCAAAATCGACAAGGACGGAAACATCACCGAAACCGAAGAAAGAACGGGGCTTTGGGCTTGGAAACACCCTCACAAAGCAGATGGAACTATTACCTATACCCAACTTAAAGGCGATATTCAAATGTTTGACGTAGACTTTGGATACGTTCCTGAAAGAATAGTTCTTCATAACGTTTCACTTTCCGCTCGACCTGGTCAAAAGATTGCCTTCGTTGGAGCAACCGGCGCTGGAAAAACAACAATAACCAATCTTATCAATCGTTTTTACGATATTGCGGACGGCAAAATTAGATACGACGGCATAAATATCAATAAAATTAAAAAAGCCGACCTACGTCGCTCTTTGGGTATCGTTTTACAAGATACTAATTTGTTCACGGGTACGGTTATGGAAAATATCCGTTACGGAAGATTAAGCGCAACCGACGAAGAATGTATTGAAGCGGCTAAACTTGCTTATGCACACGACTTTATCTCTCGTCTCCCTGACGGTTATAACACCGTTCTTACTGCGGATGGCGCTAACCTTTCTCAAGGTCAAAGACAACTTCTTTCAATCGCTAGAGCCGCTGTTAAAGACGCCCCCGTTATGATTTTAGACGAGGCAACTTCTTCTATCGATACTAGAACGGAAGCGTTAGTTCAAAAAGGCACGGATAGACTAATGCAAGGCAGAACGGTTTTCGTAATTGCGCATAGACTTTCTACGGTTAGAAATTCAGACGTTATTATGGTTTTAGACCACGGCAACGTAATTGAACGCGGTTCGCACGAAGAATTGATTGCGAAAGGCGGAAAATATTA
>JAGCIP010000141.1 GCA_017648525.1 Clostridia bacterium | reverse complement strand
TTCCCCTGATATAGGCAGGTTACTCACGAGTTACTCACCCGTCCGCCGCTTTCAAAGGAAAAGCAAGCTTTTCCTTATCTCGCTCGACTTGCATGTATTAAGCACACCGCCAGCGTTCGTCCTGAGCCAGAATCAAACTCTTAAGTTTAATTATTTAAAGCCGAGTCCGTAGACTCAACTGCTCTAACGAATTTCGCTTGTTTAGCGTTTTGTTGTGTCATTTTAATGACTGTTTTCAAGTACATAATATACTCAAATAAATTTGACAGAAACTTTCTACAAAATAACTATTATTTCGTCATATTTCCTTCTATTCAATTTTTAAGCTACTCCCGTCAACTTCGGTTGACGTTTGCCGTCGTTCGAGCGACAGCCTACATATAATAACATAAGCATTTGTTTAAGTCAAGCGTTTTTTCAAAGTTTTTTCAAAATTTTTCAATTTTTTTTAACTTTTTTTTCGACCACTAAATATTGTGTTCAAACCTCGCGCTAAACACGACATTTTGTTTTAGGTCTTACCGCTTAAATCACTTGATTTTCTCTAATGATTTTGCCTATGTGTTTTGCCCTCTCGTTAGAGAGCATTACCGATTATATAGGAAAATTAAATAAATGTCAACCATTTTTTCAATGTTTTTTAAAAAAAGTTTAAAATATGTTTTTTTGTTTGTTTTTGCCACTTTTTAAGTGTTTTTGCCCCAAAAACTGCCATTTTTTGCAAAAACACAAGATGTTGGGGTTTGCTTTTTTAACCAAACACAATTTTACTCGCGCGCGCACGCGTAACATTATATAATATATATTATAAGGAAAATTTCCGCTAGTTTTAGATAAAAAATTAACGCCCCTTTTTAGGAGCGTTAATTTTTATAATTAGTTCACTTCTATTTCTTTATTATAACTCTTTTTAATCTTTTTATAGCAAATGAAGAAAGCAACGCACATCATAATCGTGTTAAGCACCCAACCGATAGGCCAAACGAGATATAGATAAGTCAAGTTTTGTGGCACAAACGGAAATACACAATAAACCCAGAAAAATCTAAGCGCACATGTAAAAATCAACGTTCCTATAGTTGGAATGGTCGGTTTGCCGATACCACGGAGTGCAGACGCCAAAACGTCTTGCACGCCACAAATAAAGTAAAAGCTAGATGCAACAATCATTTTTTGGCAAGAGTATTCTATAACTTCTGGCGTAGCGGACATAATAGACGATAATTGCGGAGCAAATATTGCCGAAAGCGAACCGAACACGCCACAAAATATCACGGCTATAATACTGCCTTTATATATGGTTTCCATAACCCTTTTTGAGTTGTGCACGCTATGATTTTGACTAATAAACGGTAAAACGGCAAAAGATGCAGCGTGTGAAATTTGATAAATGATGCCGTCAAACACGTTTGCGATAGACATACCTTCGGTTGCGTGTTCGCCAAACGAGTTTACGGTTGTTGCTATGATAACGTTTGCCAAGCCGTAAGCCATAGTATAAATACCGGTAGGAACACCTATGCGCAACAACTCTTTCAGTTCTTGTATATGTAAACCAAACCTACTCCACTTAAACTTAACAGAGCCCTTACCACGCAATAAAATCAAGAAACAAAGCCCGCCCGTAACCGACCAAGACACAATTGTTGCAATTGCGACGCCTTGAACGGCAAAATTTGTGGTAAATCTCAAGAAAAGGTAGTTTGTAAGAACTTTTATCGCCCCGCCTAAAATTAAGTAATACATAGGGCGTTTGGCGTCACCCGCAGAACGAAGAATATTCGCACAGAAGTTATAAAGCAATAAAATCGGACAACCGACAAAATAAAGTCTAAAATAAATTACCGCACCATCTAAAAGTTTTTCTGAAACGTTCATCCAGGTCAAGAAAACTCTCGCACAAACCAAGCCTAACAACATTAAAAAAAGTCCGCCGAACACAACCAAGAACATAGACGTGCCGATTGCCTTTTCCTTTCTTTCTTCTTCTCCCCTAGCGATATAACGAGCAACAACCGCATTAGCACCGACGGCGATACCTATTAAAAGGCTTGTGAACACGTTTATCAACGTGGTGCAAGCACCAACAGAGCCAACAGCACTATCCCCCGCAAAATTCCCTATCATGGTCATATCGATAAAGTTAAATATCGATTGAAAGACGTTCATAATCATAACGGGAATAGTAACCCTTAAAAGCCCCTTAAAAATTGAGCCCGAGAGCATATTTACTTCGTTCTTTTGCGCTCGTATTTTCATTTCACTCTCCTATAATGCAAGTTCTTTTGCTAAGTTTTCTAATTGTTCAAGGTTTTCTTGCGATACTGCCGACATAATTTTAACGCCGTTTTCGGCAAACGTTAAATTTTTACATTTTTCAAACATGCCTTTCATAACTTTGGTGGCGACGGGCGCCCAAGACCCGTTTTCAATAAACGCAACCTTGCGGTTAGCAAAATTTCTTTCGGTCAAGTGGTTTATAAACTCTCTCATAAACGGGAAAATTTCCCCGTTGTAAGTGGTTGTTGCAAGAACTATTTTTCCGTAACGGAAAGCGTCTTCCACCGCCTCTGCCATATCGCAACGAGCAAGGTCGTTGACCACAACCTTTTCACAACCGCTTTCTTTTAGTTTGCGCTCTAAAATCTCCACCGCTTTTTTAGTGTTTCCATAAACCGACGTGTAGCAAATAAGCACGCCCTCACTTTCCACTCCATAACTCGACCAAATATCGTAAAGGTTGATATAATACCCTAAATTCTCGGTTAAAACAGGTCCGTGTAAAGGACATATCGTTTGAATATCAAGAGCGGATGCCTTTTTGAGTAAAGACTGAACTTGCGCACCGTATTTGCCGACTATTCCTATATAATATCTTCTCGCTTCGCACGCCCAGTCTTCTTCTATATCGAGCGCACCGAATTTACCAAACCCGTCGGCAGAGAATAAAACCTTGTCTGCCTTATCATAGGTAACGATAACCTCCGGCCAGTGAACCATGGGTGCGGTAAGAAAAACCAAGTCGTGCTTGCCTAAACTCAACTCGCTATTTTCACCAACCACAACCTTTTTATCTTCAAAGTCAGTACCAAAAAAGTTTTTCATCATAACGAAAGCCTTGCTTGATGAAACTATTTTAGCATTAGGGTATTCTTCAACGAATAGCATAACGTTTGCAGAGTGGTCGGGCTCCATATGTTGCACGATTAAATAATCGGGCGCTTTATCGCCTATAACCCCTTTAATGTTTTCAAGCCACTCTTCGCCAAAACCTTGACTAACCGTGTCGAAAACGGCTATTTTTTCGTCTATTACAACGTAAGAATTATACGCCATACCGTTTGGCACTACGTATTGACCTTCAAAAAGGTCTATCTCGTGGTCGTTAACCCCCACGTAAAAAATATCGTTTGAAATTTTCATATAACACCTACTTTTATTCAAATAATGGTTTATCAATTACGCCACCGCCCAAACACTTCTCTCCGTCGTAAAAAACTGCAAACTGCCCTTCGGTAATAGCACGTTGTTTTTCCGCAAACTCAACCTTTATGCCGTCCGCTAAAATCTTAACCGTACATTTTTGTTCGGGTTGACGGTAACGGAATTTAGCCGTACAAGTAAACTCGTCCTTTTCAGGGCGAGCGGGTATCCAGTTACACTCTTTCATCATAAGCCCGCTACTAAACAAGCGGTCTTCTTGTCCGTGCGCAACGTATAAAATATTGTTTTTAAGGTCTTTTTCAATAACGAACCAACGGCTGCCTTCGTCACCCTTTTGCCCGCCTATATTAAGCCCACGGCGTTGACCTATGGTGTAATACATAAGCCCTAAATGTTCGCCCAAAATCTTGCCGTCGTAAGTCATAATCTTTCCCGCTTTGTTGGGAATATAATTTTGCAAGAACTGACGGAAATTACGTTCGCCTATAAAACAAATGCCCGTGCTATCCTTTTTAGTGGCGGTTGCTAAGCCGTACTTTTTAGCAATTTCACGAACTTCGCTCTTGTCAAGTTTACCAAGCGGAAACAAAACTTTATCTAACTGACTTTGCGAAAGTTGGTTTAGAAAGTAAGTTTGGTCTTTACTTTGGTCTTTTGCCTTTAATAGATAGTGTGTATCTCCGTCGTGCAAAATATCACAGTAATGCCCTGTCGCTATATAATCTGCACCCAACCGAAAGGCTGTTTCCTTAAAATCTTTGAACTTTATTTCACGGTTACATAAAACGTCTGGGTTAGGCGTTCTGCCTGCGTTGTATTCTTCAAGAAAATAAGAGAAAACCCTGTCCATATATTCCTTAGCGAAATTTACCGAATAGTAAGGGATACCGATAGCGTTCGCAACCCTGCGCACGTCGGCAAAATCTTCTTCTCCCGTGCAAGCGCCACACTCGTCCTTTTCTTCCCAGTTATTCATAAAAAGACCGACGACGTTATAGCCTTGTTCTTTTAAGATGAGTGCGGCAACTGAACTATCAACGCCACCGCTCATTCCTACTACTACGGTTTTAGCCATGTTTTTTCTCCTTTACCGTTAAATTATAACACCATCCATAAATAATATCAAACAATTAGTTATATAATATAAGGGAAATTTAAAAGTTTGTATTCTTTTATAGGTTTTGCAAAAATTTACGCTATTTCATTGATTTATGTGCTAGTTTATGCTAAAATATATACCGTTGCACTTGTTGCAAACATTTTTATAGTTTAGGAGGATTTTATGAGTACCGACGGCTCTGTTCCGTTATCTACGTTGCTCACACCCACCCCAGCCAACGGAAACGTTTGGCTATTAGTAGCGATTATCGCACTTATTATAATGTCTGCGTTCTTCTCGTCTACCGAAACGGCTTTTTCTTGTTCTAGCAGAATTAAACTCCGTTCGTTAGCGTCAAACGGCAACAAACGTGCGAAAAAGGTGCTTGACCTTGCGGAAAATAATTACGATATGTTTATTTCCGCCGTGTTAATCGGTAATAATTTGGTTAATATTGCCGCATCTACCATTGCTACTATTCTCTTTGCAAAACTTATCGTAAACGGTTCTGCAGAAGTCGTGTCAACGGCGGTTATGACCATTTCGGTCTTGATTTTTGGCGAAATAACGCCCAAATTCATAGCCAAAACCTACCCTGAAAAAATGGCAATGGCTTTCTATCCGCTCATCAAATTCTTCTATTTCCTTTTCTACCCCTTAAACTTGGTTTTCAGCGGTTGGAAATGGTTGCTTTCAAAAGTGTTCCGTTTTAATAGTAGCGACGTCGTTACCGAAGACGAGATTATGACTATCGTGGAAGAAGCCGAAGAAGACGGCACGCTTAAAACCGAAGAAACTAAACTTATTCGTTCGGTAATCGAATTCGACGATTTGGAAGTTGGCGATATATTAGTTCCAAGAGTTAACATTGTTGGTATTGACGTTCATTCGTCTATGGAAGACATTAGAAAAGTTTTCGATAACGAAGGTTACTCTCGCTTACCCGTTTACAAAGACAGCATTGATACCATTATCGGAACTATTCACCAAAAAGATTTTTACAGCGCTTACCTTAAAAATAAAAAGGGTATAGACGGAATAATGCAAAACGCTTTCTATACCACAGAGCACGCCAAAATATCCGACCTACTTCGTCAATTACAAAAGCAAAAAGTACATATCGCCGTGGTTTTAGACGAATACGGTGGAACGCTTGGGCTTGTTACCCTTGAAGATATTTTAGAAGAGTTGGTTGGCGAAATTTACGACGAACACGACGAAGTTGTAAACTATTTTAAGGAACTTTCCCCCAACACTTTCGTTATTGCGGGCAACGCCCCCATCTACGATACTTTTGAGTATTTGGGTATAAATCCCACCGAAGAAGACGATTTTGATGCAAGCACGGTTAGTGGTTTCGTTATTGAACAACTTGGCGAAATTCCACACGCAGGAAAAAAACTTTCTTACCTTAACCTTGATATAGAAGTGCTTAAATCAACCGTTAAAAAGGTTTTACAAGTAAAGGTCGTTATCAATAAAGACGACCAGCAAGATGAAGAATAATTGATTTATAACTGCCACTTTTTCAAGTGGCAGTTGCAATCTATAAGTATCCGTAGTCTAATTGGATAAAACAGCGCCCTCCGACGGCGCCGTTCCGAGTTCAAATCCCGGCGGGTACACCACCAAACGCACCTACTTCGATTTAGACGGGGTGCGTTTTTATTCTTTTTTTGTTGCCTTTTTCTTTTCGATTTGATATAATTTATATAATCAATTTGAGGTAAAAATTATGCTTAAAATACTTTTTCAAGGCGACTCCATTACCGACGGAAACAGATGCAAAGAAGAAAGTTTGCGCTGGGACTTAAACCACCAAATAGGACATTCTTACGCATATATAATCGCATCTACTCTTTTAAAAGATTACCCCGGCAGATTTAAGTTTATCAACCGTGCCGTTGCCGGCAGTAGCGAAAACGGTCTTGCAGAACGCTGGCAAAAAGACACTCTGGACGAAAACCCAGACGTTTTGAGTATTCTTTTAGGGATTAATGGCTTTGGCGTAGACGTTCTAGATTGCGACACCGAAAAGGTTGAAAACCTTTTGCAACACTTTGACCTTACCTACCGCTCTCTACTAGATTTAGCGATAAAAAACAACCCCAAATTAAAGATTGTTATTATCGAGCCCTTTTGCCTACCCGCAGGTGGATATAAGGAAAAATATAAAGAGTTTATGCAAATATTTTCTCGCAAACAAGAAATCGTTAAGAATATAGCAAACGACTATGGCGCAATTTTTATTCCTACTCAAAAGAAACTTTGCGAGTGCGTAAAAGAAAGTGCTAATAAACTTTTAGCAAACGGTTGCAACATAGACCCCAACGAATATTGGGTTTGGGATGGAATTCACCCCACCGAAGCAACTCAGGGCTTGCTTGCCGAACTTTGGCTAACCGCAACCAAAGATATTTTATCTATATAATAGCAACGTATAAACGGGAACTTATAATTAAAAAGACTTGGTTTTCCAAGTCTTTTTCTTTTTTGCTTTTTTATTATAATTTAATCCACTCGCCGTGTTTTGGAGCGATAAACTCAACGTCTGGCGCAATTTCTTTAAGCGCATCCTTAAAGCCTTCTAAAACTTCGGGCGGGTCAATTTTTTGGAAATCGTGGTGGTGTGGAATAACAACCTTACAACCTATCTCCTTAACGAAACGAGCAAGGTCTATATATTTTTC
>JAGCIP010000140.1 GCA_017648525.1 Clostridia bacterium | reverse complement strand
GCAGATATGGCGCTTTTCGATGAAATTCGACCAGAACATATATTAGAAGCAGTAAGTTATCGCCACGGATAAGATATAATGGAAAAGTACACTAAAAAAGAACTCTGTTGTATATGGTTAGATAGTTTTTTAGGGCTTGAATACAACTATAAAATAGAGTTATCCCAAATGATTGTAGATTGTGGAATAAACGAATTTTTAGCAAGGAATAAGGACGGACTTATCAGCACGCTAGGTGCGGAAAGTTATAATACGTTACAAAGTTCGTCAAATAGGGCTTATTTAGAATTCGTGTTAGAAGGATTGTCTTCTCGCAATATACACGCAATAACGATTTTCTCTAAAAACTATCCGCAATCCTTAAAGGACGTAGAAAACCCGCCCTTAGTTTTATATTGCGTGGGCGATTTAAGTTTATTAAACGGGGAAAACTTTGCAATAGTTGGAAGTAGGCGCAGTTTGCCGTCTTCGATAAAGGTAGCCGAAAATTTTAGCACCGAACTTTGCTCGGTTGGGTTTAATTTGGTTACTGGAATTGCAGAAGGCGTAGATAGTGCGGTTTTAACCGCAACCTTACAAGCGGGCGGTAAACCTATTTCGGTTATTGCGGGTGGGATTGATAACGTTTATCCCAAAAGCAATGCAGAACTTATAAAAAAGGTTGCAGAGTGTGGTTTGGTTATTGCCGAATACCCACCTGAAACCGTGCCGAAGCCCTTTCACTTTCCAGTTCGCAATAGAATAATCGCAGGTCTATCAAAAGGCGTGTTAGTAGTAAGCGGGGCAATAAAGAGTGGCACTTTATATACGGCGGAGCATGCGGAAAGTCAAAGCAAAACGGTTTTTGCCGTTCCGTATAGCGTGGGTGTTCCATCTGGTGCTGGGTGTAATGAACTTATAAAACGTGGTGCACTTTTATGCGATAGCCCGCAAGATATTATTGAATATTACGGCAAAGAAAAGAAAGAAAAAACCGTTTCGCTTACCGAGACGGAAAAGAGCGTAATATCCGTTCTTTCAAACGGAGAAACGCATATAGAAAAAATTTGTTCGGCATTGTCCAAACAGATATTTGAAATAACTCCGCTTTTGTCAATATTAGAGATGAAAGGTTTGATTTATAAAAGCGGAAACGTTTACGGCTTAGCCCGTAACGACTTGGAGGTATAGATGCAACTTATAATAGTAGAATCACCACACAAAGCAAAAACTATTGAAAAATTTTTAAAAGGTGATTACAAAGTAGAAGCGTCAAAAGGACATATAAGAGATTTACCCGTAAACTATATGGGTGTAAGTATCGCTAACAATTTTGAACCGCATTACGTTATCGCACCTGAGAAAAAACAAGATATTAAAAGACTTGAAACGCTTGCTAAAAAAGCAGAAAAAGTTTATCTTGCAACCGACCCGGATAGAGAAGGGGAAGCGATTTCTTGGCACTTAGCGGAAGTTTTAGAACTTGACCAAAAGCAATCTAACAGAATTGAATTTAACGAAATATCTGAAAAAGCCGTTAAAAAGGCTTTGGAAAATCCTAGACGTATAGACAAAAATTTGGTAGATGCGCAACAAGCAAGGCGTATTCTAGATAGAATAGTGGGTTATAGCATATCGCCGACGGCAAGTTCAAGGCTTAACGAGAATTTGTCTGCGGGTAGGGTGCAATCTGTTGCTCTTAAAATGGTGGTTGACCGTGAGCGTGAAATTACTGCTTTTAAACCGCAAGAATACTGGAACTTAAAAGCCGACGTAGAGCCTAACGGAAAGAGCAATTTTAAGGTTTTATTAGTAGAAAAAGCGGGCAAAAAATTTAAGCCTGCGTGCGCAGAACAAGCGGACGAAGTTGAAAAGTTCTTAAAGAGCAATCCTTTATTTGTTAAGGACGTTAAGCGTTCGGTTATGAAATCGCATGCGCCTGCACCTTATATAACTAGTACTTTACAACAAGATGGTTCGATAAGATTAAATCTTACCGCACCGCAAGTTATGCAAATTGCGCAACGCCTTTACGAAGGTGTGGAAACCCCACGTGGGCATATAGCACTTATTACCTATATGAGAACGGACTCAGTAAGAGTTTCAAGCGAAGCGCAAAAAAGTGCGTTAGATTATATTAGGGCAAATTACGGCGAAGATTACGTTCCCGCAAGACCTAACGTGTACCGTTCTAAAAAGGACGCACAAGACGCACACGAAGCGATAAGACCTATTGATATTAACAAAACGCCCGAAAGCGTTCAAGATATTCTTGATAAAAATCAATACAAATTATATAAACTCATATACGACCGTTTTATCGCATCTCAAATGTCGGAAGCAAAATACGATAGCGTGGCAGTAGAAGTTGCTTGCGGTGATTTTGGCTTAAAAACTAGTGGAAAGACCTTGCTATTTAAAGGCTATACGGTTGTTTACGACGATACTAAAAAGGAAGAAGACGAAGAAAGCGGAAATGCATTATTGCCTGCATTGAACGTAGGCGAAGGGCTTAAACTCAACGCCATTAGCAAAGAACAAAAGTTTACCAAACCGCCCACACGCTATACCGAAGCATCACTCATTAAGAGTATGGAAGATAAGGGAATAGGCAGACCGTCCACTTACGCAACCATAATGGCAAAATTGTCCGACAAAAAGCGTGAATACGTAAGAAAAGAGAAAAAATATCTTGTTCCTAATCCTATTAGTTACGAGTTGATAGACTTTTTAGTTAAGTATTTCCCCGATATTATGGACATATCGTTTACCGCAAAGATGGAAGATGATTTAGACGATATCGGTGGTGGTGGAAAGGACTGGAGAAAACTTTTAGGGAACTTCTATACGCCGTTTGAAGAACAATTAAGACAGGCAAAAATAACCGAAGTAACGTGTGATAAGTGCGGTGCTCCTATGATAATAAATAGCGGTAGATATGGTAATTATTACGCTTGCTCTAATTATCCTAACTGTCAAAACATTAAAGCGGTTAACGAGAAAACCGTTATTCCAACCGATAAGATTTGTTCTAAATGCGGTGGTATGATGGTTGAAAGAGAAGGTAAATTCGGTAAATTCCTTGCTTGTTCAAATTATCCCAAGTGTAAGAACACCGTAAGTATGACAGAGAGTGTAGGCGTTTGTCCCGAATGTGGAAAACCCACTAAGAAAATGACAAGTCGTGGCGGAAAAGTGTTCTACGGTTGTTCTAATTATCCGGGATGTAAATTTATGAGTTGGGATATACCAACGGGTGAAAAATGCCCTGTTTGCGGTGGCTATTTAATCAACGTGGACGGGAAAACAAAATGCTCTGGAAAGGATTGTAAATTCGTTAAATAATGCAAAAAGTTAAGATTATAGGTGGTGGACTTGCAGGTGCGGAAACGGCTTATAGACTTGCAAACGCTGGAATAAAGGTTGAACTTTACGACCTTAAACCAAATAAGCGCACGCCCGCCCATCACAGCGACGATTATTCAGAATTAGTGTGCTCAAATTCGCTTAAAAGTAACGACGTTTACGGAAACGCAGCAGGTCTATTAAAAGAAGAATTGAGAATGCTTGGCTCACTAGTAATAGAGTGTGCGGACGCAACTAGAGTGCCTGCGGGCAACGCCTTAGCAGTAGACCGTGAAAAGTTTTCAAAAGCGGTTACCGAAAGGCTTAAAAGCCACCCGAACATTACGCATATTTGTCAAGAAGTAAAAGATATTGATTTAGACGAATATACGGTGATTGCGAGCGGACCGCTCACAAGTGACGATTTGTCTAATAGTATAAGTAAAATTGTTGGCGATAAACTTTCGTTTTTTGATGCGAGTGCGCCTATCATAGACTTTGAAAGTATAGATATGAATAGCGCCTTTTTTGGCGATAGATACGACAAGGGAAACGGCGACCACATAAACTGTCCTATGAACAAGGAAGAATATCTTGCTTTTATGGATGCTTTGCGTGGTGCAAAGCGAGCAGAACTGCACGGCTTTGAAAACACCGAAGTATTTGAAGGTTGTATGCCCATAGAAGTTATGGCGGAGCGTGGATTAGACACTTTAAGGTTTGGTCCGTTAAAACCAGTCGGCTTAACCGACCCCAAAACGGGGAGATGGGCTTATGCGTGCTTACAATTAAGGCGAGAAGATTTAAACGGCAATATGTACAATATGGTCGGCTTTCAAACAAACCTTTTGTGGGGGGAGCAAAAGCGAGTATTTTCTTTAATTCCCGCTCTTAAAAACGCAGAGTATTTAAGATACGGCGTTATGCATAGAAATACTTTTATAAACTCACCGAAAGTATTAAACGCCGATTATTCGCTAAAAGAATACCCGAAAATATTTTTTGCGGGGCAAATTACGGGTGTTGAAGGCTACGTTGAAAGTGCGGGTAGCGGGATTATGGCAGGCATATATTTAGAACGCAAAATCAAAGGTAAAAGCAGTAAACTTATATCAGAGAATACCGTTTTAGGTGCGCTTGCAAGAT